>NZ_RIBZ01000774.1:0-11417 GCF_003721215.1 Streptomyces botrytidirepellens | reverse complement strand
GGCGGCCGTCCGCGGGTGCCCAGCCTGGCCGAGGTGGCGCGGCGGGAGCTGGCGGATCCGCGGGCCGCCGCCCTGCTGGAGAGCCATGCGCTCGCGCACGGCCTGGACCCGCGCACCGCCCCCGCGAGCGCCACCGTGCTGCCCTATGTGGAGCAGACCTTCGGCGCCTGGTACGTCGGCGGCGGGATGCGGGCGCTCGCCGACGCGCTGTACGAGCGCTGCGGCAAGCGGAAGGTGGAGTTCTGCTTCGAGGCGGAGGTCACCGGCATTGTCGAGAAGGACGGCCGGGCGGCGGGCGTCGAGCTGGCCGACGGCACGGTCGCCGAGGCGGACGCGGTGGTCGCGGGCATCGACCCGGCACTGCTGCCCGCCCTGCTCGGCGGCCAGGAGCCCTGGCGGGAGGGCGAGGACGTCACGCCCGGGCCGGGGCCCGGCACCGCTCCGCCCGGCCGCCTCACGGTCTTCCTGGCCCTGCGCGGCGGCCGCCCCGACGACGCGGTGCACCGGACCGTGGTGCACGCCCCGGACCGGGAGGCGGAGCTGACCGCCGTCTTCGGCACGGAGGGCGACGGGGACCTGCGCGAGCCCTGCCCGCGCCCCACGGTGACCGTGCTGCGCCCGGACGATCCGGCGACCCGCCCCGATGACGACCACGAGGCCGTCACCCTCAGCGCGGTCGTCGCCCCGCACGGACCGGTCGACTGGACCGGCGGGGAGGCCGCCGCGCGGGGCGCGGACCGGCTGATCACGGCCGCGGAGGCGGCGATACCGGGGCTGGGGGACCGGATCCTGTGGCGCGAGGTCCGCACCCCCCGCGACATCGCCGCCGACACCGGTGTCGCGGGCGGCTCCGTGCCGGGCCCGGCACTGGCCGGTGCGGAGGGCCGGTATCTGCGCCCGGCCAACCTCACCCGGCTCCCGGGCCTCTATCTGGCGGGCGGCTGGTCCCACCCGGGCGGCGGGCTGGCCCACGCCGGGATGTCGGGTGCGCTGGTGGCGGGCCTGATCGTCGAGGGGCAGGACTGGCGCGGCTCACAATGAGCGGCGCCGGTCCCGGCCCGCGTCGGAAGCGGGCCGGGACCGGCGTGCGTGAAGGTGTGCGTCAGAAGCGGTACTGCTCGTCGTACCCCTGCTGGAAGCCGCCCTGCTGCTGGTAGGGGTACGGCGGCTCGTCCTGCTGGGCGGGCGGGGTGTCGCCCTCGCGCTGCTGCGGGACCCAGGAGCCGCCCGGCTCCATCGCGTCGGCGCCCGGGGGGTACTGCTGCGGGGAGCCGTACGAGGCGTCCGCCGCGTAGTGGTCGCCGCCGTACCCACCGGCGGCGTACGGGTCCTGCTGGTAGCCCGCGTACGGATCGGGGTACTGCGCCTGTGCGTAAGGCTGCTGGCCGTAGGACTGCTGGTCATAGCCACCCGCGTACGGGTCCTGGCCGTAGGCCGCGTACGCCTGGTCCTGGTAGCCGTACTGCGCGGCGTCCGCGTACACGTCCTGCTGCTGGCCGTAGCCCACGTCGGCGTAACCCTGGTCCTGAACGCCCGGAACGCCCTGGACACCCTGGCCGTCCTGCGTGCCGTACCCGGCGTACGTCTCGTACGCGCTGTACCCGGCGTTCGGGTCCGCGTAGGCGCCGGAGGCGGGGGTGAACGGGGACGGGTCCTCGTAGACGCCGTACTCGCTGGTGTCGTCCGGCATCGGCTCCGGCCGGTAGGTGGGCGGCTCGGGCCGCGAGACCGGGACGTCCTCCAGGTCCGAGACCTGGAGCATCGGCTCGGGCTCCGGGCCCTCCGGCCCGGGGTCGCGCTCGCGCCCCCGGCCGAGCCCCGGCACCCCGGGGATGCTCTCCAGCGCCCAGCCCATCTCGAAGCCGCGGCGGAAGGAGAGCGTGACGTAGGTCTGGCCGATCGCGAAGGCGATCGCGCCGATCGCGATCACCACCACCGAGGGGATCAGCACCCCCACGACCACGCCCAGAAAGCCGACGAACGCCAGCAGCCGCCAGCGCAGCCGCGCCTTGTACTGAAGGAGTACCTCTCCCAACAGCCACAGCGCCACGACGCCGAAAGCGATGTAGAGGACCGTCCAGCCCATGCCCGCCCCTCTCAGTGCGGCTGCCCCTTGGCCGCCGTCATCAGGACCGCTGGTGCAGTCCCAGATTCTTGTAGATTTCCAGCGTCGCCGTGGAGTGGTTCAGGGTAATGAAATGAAGCCCGGGGATCTCCTCGGCCATCAACCGCGCGCACAGCTCCGTCGCGTAGTCGATCCCGATCGAGCGTACAGCCGCCGCGTCGTCCTTGACCGCCAGGATGCGTTCGGCCAGCTCCGGCGGGAAGGCGGCGTTGCTGAGCTGCGCGAACCGCTCGATCTGCTTGACGTTCGTGACCGGCATGATCTCAGGGATGATCGGTGTCGTACAGCCCGAGGCCGCGACCCGGTCGCGCAGCCGCAGATAGTCCTCCGGGTAGAAGAACATCTGGGTGATCGCGAAGTCGGCGCCCGCGCGGCACTTGTCGACGAAGTGACGGATGTCGGTGTCCCAGTCCGTCGAGCGCGGGTGCATCTCGGGGAAGGCGGCGACGCCGACGCAGAAGTCGCCCGACTCCTTGATCAGGCGGACCAGCTCGGCGGCGTAGGTGATGCCGTCGGGGTGTCTGACCCACTCGCCCATGGGGTCGCCGGGCGGGTCGCCGCGCAGGGCGAGCATGTTCCGGATCCCGGCGTCGGCGTACTGGCCGATGATGTTGCGCAGGTCGGCGAGGGAGTGGTTGACCGCGGTCAGGTGGGCGACGGGGGTCAGGGTGGTGTCGGTCGCGATCTGCTCGGTGGCGCGGACGGTGCCCTCACGGGAGGAGCCGCCCGCGCCGTACGTCACGGAGACGAAGGTCGGTGAGACGGCCTCCAGTCGGCGGATGGCGTTCCACAGTGTGTGCTGCCCCTTGTCCGTTTTGGGGGCGAAGAATTCGAAGGAATACGACTGCTCGCCCGAAGCGAGCAGGTCACGCACGGTAAGGGCTCGATCAGTCCTGGTGGAAGCGGTGCCTAGGGCCATACGGGAAGGTTAGCCAGCAGGGTGGTCGGCGCC
This sequence comes from Streptomyces botrytidirepellens, assembly GCF_003721215.1. Taxonomy (NCBI): domain Bacteria; kingdom Bacillati; phylum Actinomycetota; class Actinomycetes; order Kitasatosporales; family Streptomycetaceae; genus Streptomyces; species Streptomyces botrytidirepellens. The sequence continues at coordinate 8,340 of NZ_RIBZ01000774.1, read as the reverse complement.
CACCCGGCAACGTGGTTATGGGGGTTTTGCCAGGCTCTTGTCCGCAATGCGGACAGGATGATCGAGCCGGGCTCAACCCCGACACCCGTTAGACATCTGCTGCTCGCACGCGCTTCGCCAGGGATTCCGTGGCCGCCGCCGGGTCCTCGGCGTCGGTGATGGCCCGCACCACGACGATCCGGCGCGCTCCCGCCTCCAGCACCTGGTCCAGGTTGGACGCGTCGATGCCGCCGATCGCGAACCAGGGCCGGGCCGGGCGCCGGGCGGCCGCGTGACGGACCAGGGAGAGACCGGGGGCGTGGCGGCCCGGCTTGGTGGGGGTGGGCCAGCAGGGGCCGGTGCAGAAGTAGTCCACGCCGGGCTCGGCGAGGGCCGCGTCCACCTCGGCCTCCGCGTGCGTGGAGCGCCCGATCAGCGGGCCGTCGCCGAGGATGGCGCGGGCCGCCGGGACGGGCAGGTCGCCCTGGCCCAGGTGGAGCACGCCGGCACCGGCGGCGTGGGCGACGTCCGCCCGGTCGTTGACGGCGAGCAGCTTGCCGTGGCGGCGGCAGGCGTCGGCGAAGACGGCGAGGTGGTCCAGCTCCTCGGCGGCCTCCATGCCCTTCTCCCGCAGCTGGACGATGTCCACCCCGGCCGCCAGCACGGCGTCCAGGAACTCCGGCAGGTCGCCCTGGCGCTTGCGCGCGTCGGTGCACAGGTAGAGGCGGGCGTCGGCCAGCTGCTCGCGTGCGGTCATGGGTGGGTTTCCCCCCGGATCGTGCGGCGTACGGGCAGGGTCGGCCCCGCCCGTACGCCTGGTGGTTCAGAAGCGGTTCTGAGCTGTTCTGAAGGGGATCAGAAGTGGATCAGACGTGGATCAGAAGTGGTTCGGAGAACGGCGGGCGAGGTCAGACGGCGAGCGCCTGCGCGCGCCGCTTCACTTCCGTGCCGCGATTCTCGCGCAGCGCCTGGGCCGGGGTGCCCGGCAGGCTCGGGTCAGGGGTGAAGAGCCACTCCAGCATCTCCTCGTCGCTGAAGCCGTCGTCCTTGAGCAGTGTCAAGGTCCCCACGAGGCCCTTGACGACCTTTCCGTCACCGATGAAGTCCTCGGGCACCTGGAGCACCCGGTTCTCGCCACGGCGCACCGCGATCAGCTGGCCCTCCTTGACCAACTGCCTCACGCGGGTCACCTCGACGCCGAGCCGGTCGGCGACGTCGGGGAGAGTGAGCCAGGCGGGGACGAGAGCATCGATCTTTGCGTCAATCTCGGTCACAGAACAAGCCTGCCATCTGGGACTGACAGTGGGTAGCCGGGCGTCCGCCGTGCGGGCCGCCGAGTGCGGGGGCCCGCCCGGTGCCGCCGGGCCCCGCACCCCTGCTCACCGGGGGTACCGGCGGGTCACAGAACGGCCGACTTCAGCGGCACCGACGGATCCGTGGCCCGGGTCCGGTCCAGCCGGGCGCCGCGTTCGATCAGCTTGCGGCCCTGGGCCAGATCGCGCGGACGGCCGACCGCCAGCAGGGCGACCAGGGCCCCGTCCCGCAGCCAGCACACCGACCAGGCGGCGCCGTCCGGGTCGCCCCGCCAGACCAGTTCGTCGGCGTCCGAGTGGTGTCCCGCGTACTGCACGAACCGCCCGAACTGCTCGGACCAGAAGTACGGCACCGGGTCGTAGACCTGGCCGGGGAAGTGCGCGGTCCGGCTGCCGACCACGTTGGCGGCGACCGTCCGCGGTCCCTGGAGCGCGTTGTCCCAGTGGTGCACCAGCAGCCGGGTCCCGTAGCGGGCGGACGGGAAGGACGCGCAGTCGCCGACGGCGTACACATCGGGCGCGGAGGTGCGCAGCCCCGCGTCGGCGGCGATGGACCGGTCCGCGGCGAGTGCGACGCCCGAACCGGCCAGCCAGCCGGTCGCGGGCCGGGCGCCGATGCCGACGACCACCGCACCGGCCCGCAGCCGGGTGCCGTCGCCGAGCACGAGCCCGTTTTCGTCGAGCGCGGTGACGCGGGCGCCGGTGACCAGGGTGGCGCCGTAGTCCGCGTACCAGCCGGTCATGTGGGCGGCGACCTCCGCCGGGAGGGCGCCCGCCAGCGGCCGGTCCGCGGCCTCGACGACCGTCACCGTGCAGCCCGCCTCGCGGGCCGCGGTCGCGAACTCCGCGCCGATCCAGCCCGCCCCGACCACCACGATCTCCTGCTGGGCGGCGAGCACCGGGCGCAGCCGTTCGGCGTCGTCCAGGGTGCGCAGCAGATGGACGCCGGGCACGCCCTCGCTGCCGGGCAGGGCGACCGGCTCGGCGCCGGTGGCGATCACCAGGACGTCGTACGGGATCGGGCCGGACCCGGTCTCGACCGTGCGCCCGTCCGTGTCCAGCCCGGTCACCGGGACGCCGAGGCGCAGCCCGATGCCGAGCGCGGCGAAGTCCACGTCGAACGCGGACCCTTCGGCCTTGCCGAGCAGCACGGCCTTGGACAGCGGCGGCCGGTCGTACGGCTGATGGGGCTCAGCTCCCAGCAGCAGGATCTCCCCGGTCCAGCCCTGCTCCCGCAGCGCGACGGCGGTCTGCACCCCCGCCATGCCCGCGCCGACGATCACCACCCGCTGTCCGCCGCCACCCGCCGAGGACGCCATCGTCTTCGTCGTCTCATCGCTCACACGATCACTGTATTGCGGCAGGTGGGGCGGACCGGAGAGCGCACGACGAGATCTCGGGCACAGCCCGACGGGCCGGACGGCCCGTCGTACCGGGGAGCGCGGGCCTCGTGCCCGGCGCCGCCCGGGACGCTCCCTTCCGGGCGATTCGGGGCGCGTACTAGGGTGGCGGGACAGAGCACTCGCGGGAGCCCGGGCGCACCGGGCTGAGAGGGAGGCTGGCGCGGCCTCCGACCGTACGAACCTGATCCGGGTCATGCCGGCGAAGGGAGGGGGCGACCAGCCCATGCACACGCCACCCCACACCTCGAGCGAGACACCTCAGGGCAGCGCCGCACCGTACGACGTCCTCGTCATCGGCGGCGGCATCATCGGCCTGGTCACGGCCTGGCGGGCGGCCCAGCGGGGCCTGCGCACCGCCGTCGTCGACCCGGCGCCCGGCGGCGGGGCCGCCCAGGTCGCGGCCGGGATGCTGGCGGCCGTCACCGAGCTGCACTACGGCGAGCAGACCCTGCTCGGGCTGAACCTGGCCTCGGCGCGCCGCTATCCGTCGTTCGTGGCGGAGTTGGAGCAGGCGAGCGGCCATGACCTGGCCTTCCGTACCTGCGGGACGCTCTCGGTCGCGCTCGACGCGGACGACCGGGCCCATCTGCGCGAGCTGCACGACTTCCAGCAGCGGCTGGGACTGGACGCACAGTGGCTCACGGGGCGCGAATGCAGGCGCCTGGAGCCGATGCTCGCGCCGGGCGTGCGCGGGGGCCTGCGCGTCGACGGCGATCACCAGGTCGACCCGCGGCGGCTGGCGGCGGCGCTGCTGGCGGCGTGCGAACGCGCCGGGGTGGTCCTCCACCGCGTCCGCGCCGAGCGGCTGCTGCTGAACGACGACGGCGACCGCGCCACCGGGGCCGAGCTGGCCGACGGCGCGCGCACCCGGCTGACCGCCGGGCAGACCGTGCTGGCCGCGGGCAGCCTCAGCGGGCGGCTCCCCGGCGTGCCCGAGGAGGTCCTGCCGCCCGTGCGCCCCGTCAAGGGCCAGGTCCTGCGGCTGTCGGTGCCCGCCCCGTACGCGCCCTTCCTGTCCCGGACCGTGCGGGCCGTGGTGCGCGGCGGGCACGTCTACCTCGTCCCGCGCGAGAACGGCGAGCTGGTCGTCGGCGCGACCACGGAGGAGCTGGGCTGGGACACCACGGTCACCGCGGGCGGGGTGTACGAGCTGCTGCGCGACGCGCACGAGCTGGTGCCCGGCATCACCGAACTGCCGCTCGTCGAGACCTTGGCCGGGCTGCGCCCCGGCTCCCCCGACAACGCCCCGCTGCTCGGCCCGACCGAGCTGCCCGGCCTCCAGCTGGCCACCGGCCACTACCGCAACGGCGTCCTGCTCACCCCGATCACCGGCGACGTCATGGCCGAGGCGCTTTCCGGCGGCGAACTGCCGCCCGAGGCGCGGCCGTTCTCCCCGCGGCGCTTCGCGGCGACCCCGCCTCTCCCCACCGCAGCAGTACAGGAGCACACCGCATGACCGTGACCGTGAACGGCGAGCCCCGCGAGCTGCCCGACGGCACCACCCTCGACGGGGTCGTCGCGACCCTCACCCAGGCGCCCTCGGGCGTCGCCGCGGCCGTCAACGAGACGGTCGTCCCGCGCGGCCAGTGGCCCGCGACCCCGCTCGGCGACGGCGATCGCGTCGAGGTCCTCACCGCGGTCCAAGGAGGCTGACCCTCATGACGCACCCCACGACGCTGGATCAGGTCCTCACCGACGCCGATCCGCTCACCATCGCCGGTACGGCCTTCGGCTCCCGCCTGATCATGGGGACCGGCGGCGCGCCCAGCCTGGACGTCCTGGAGCGCTCGCTGATCGCCTCCGGCACCGAGCTGACCACGGTCGCGATGCGCCGCCTGGACCCCACGGTGCAGGGCTCGGTGCTGTCCGTACTGAACCGGCACGGCATCCGCCCGCTGCCCAACACCGCGGGCTGTTTCACCGCCGGGGAGGCCGTGCTGACCGCCCGGCTCGCCCGCGAGGCGCTGGGCACCGACTGGGTGAAGCTGGAGGTCGTCGCCGACGAGCGCACCCTGCTCCCCGACCCGATCGAGACGCTGGACGCCGCCGAGACCCTGGTGGACGACGGCTTCACGGTCCTGCCGTACACCAACGACGACCCGGTGCTGGCCCGCAAGCTGGAGGACGTCGGCTGCGCCGCGATCATGCCGCTGGGCTCGCCGATCGGCTCCGGCCTCGGCATCCGCAACCCGCACAACTTCCAGCTGATCACCGAGCGCGCCGGGGTCCCGGTGATCCTCGACGCGGGCGCGGGCACGGCGTCCGACGCGGCGCTCGCCATGGAGCTGGGGTGCGCCGCCGTCATGCTGGCCTCGGCCGTGACGCGCGCCCAGGAGCCGGTGCTGATGGCCGGGGCGATGCGGCACGCGGTCGCCGCGGGGCGGCTGGCGCACCGGGCGGGCCGCATCCCCCGCCGCCACTTCGCCGAGGCGTCGTCCCCGGCCGAGGGCCTGGCCGCGCTCGACCCGGAGCGGCCCGCGTTCGCGTAACGCGGGGATCCGGGGCGGCCTACCGTGGAATGCGGAGGTGGTCGCCGTGAGGGAGCCGACAGCCGTGACCGGGGCCGACCGGATCGAGCGCGAGGCGTACGTCCCCGCCCCCATCGACCGCGTCTGGCGGGTGCTGACCACGCCGGAGCACATCCGCACCTGGTACGCCCCCGGCGGCTGCGAGATCGACCCGCGTCCCGGCGGCACCGTCCGCTTCCGCTGGGACGAGCACGGGGAGTTCCACGGCCGGGTCGAGCGCGCGGTCCCCGACGCCCTCTTCCGCTTCCGGCTGGCCCACGCCCCCGACCGCGACCCGCTCGGCCCCGGCCAGTCCACCGTGGTCGAATTCACGCTCTCCCCGGAGGGCGCGGGCACCCGCCTCCGCCTCGCCGAGACCGGCATCCGCGCGCTCGACCTCCCGGACGAGGCCAAGGCCAAGCACGCCGAGTACGCCGCCCTGGCCTGGACCTCCGCCTTGGAGGAGCTGGCCGCCCTGGCCGCCGCCTCGCACAACTGACGCCGAGGTCACCGTTTCGTCGCAGTGCATACGGACATGGGGCGGGCGGCCCGACGCGGCGGTGACGGCTCGTAGACTGCGTTCTCGTGGATACGACGCTCCAGGACCCCCTCGTCGGGCAGGTGCTCGACGGCCGCTACCGCGTTGAGGCGCGCATCGCCGTGGGCGGGATGGCGACGGTCTACCGGGCCGTCGACACGCGGCTCGACCGCGTCCTCGCCCTGAAGGTGATGCACCAGAGCCTCGCCTCGGACGCCGCCTTCGTGGACCGCTTCATCCGCGAGGCCAAGTCCGTCGCCAGACTCGCGCACGCCAACGTGGTGGGCGTCTACGACCAGGGCACCGACGGCGCCCACGTCTACCTGGCCATGGAGTACGTCGCCGGCTGCACCCTGCGCGACGTGCTGCGCGAGCGCGGCGCCCTCCAGCCCCGTGCCGCGCTGGACATCCTGGAACCGGTGCTCGCCGCGCTCGGCGCCGCCCACCGCGCGGGCTTCGTCCACCGCGACATGAAGCCGGAGAACGTCCTGATCGGCGACGACGGCCGGGTCAAGGTCGCCGACTTCGGCCTGGTCAGGGCGGTCGACACCAACACCAGCGCGTCCACGGGATCCGTCCTGGGCACCGTGTCCTACCTCGCGCCCGAGCAGATCGAACACGGTACGGCCGACACCCGCGCCGACGTCTACGCGTGCGGCGTCGTCCTGTACGAGATGCTCACCGGCTCCAAGCCGCACGGCGGCAGCACCCCGGCGCAGGTCCTCTACCAGCACCTCCACGAGGACGTCCCGCCGCCGTCCGCCGCCGCGCCCGAGGTCGCGCCGGAGCTGGACGGACTGGTCGCCTCCGCCACCGCGCGCGATGTGGCGCTGCGGCCGGCGGACGCCGTCGAACTCCTCGGCCAGGTGCGGACGGCGCGGGCCGCCCTCACCGACGCCCAGCTCGACGCCGTACCGCCGCAGGCCCACGAGGACGCGCTCGGCGGCGGCTCCGAAGACCGTACGACGGTGATCCCGCGCCCGGCCGGGGCCGCCGGGGCCTCGGACGAGGTGAACCACACCAGCCGCCTGGACCTCCCCCCGGAGCCGCCCGAGCCGCGGCCACGCCGCCGCCTGCCGCGGCGCGGCGTGGTGACGATCGTCGCCGCCGTGCTGCTGGCGCTCGGCATCGGCGCCGGGGTCTGGTACATCAGCGCCGGGCAGTTCACCAATGTGCCGTCCGTGCTGAAGATGACCCGCCCGGACGCGGAGAAGAAGCTGCGCAACGCCGGTCTGGACGTGAAGGTCGTCCAGGATTACAGCGACGTCGTCGACAAGAACAAGGTCATCAGCACCAAGCCCGGCGTCGGCGAACGCATCCGCTCCACCGGCACCGTCACCATCCACGTCTCCCAGGGGCCGCCGCGGGCCGAGGTGCCCAACGTCGTCGGCCGCCCCCTCACCGAGGCCAAGGCGAAGATCGCCGACGCGGGGCTGAGGGTGGGCACCGTGACCCGCAGCTTCAGCACCGAGACCCCGCAGGGCTCCGTCCTCGCCACCACCCCCGGCCCGGACGCCGTCCGCCGCCCCGACACGCCCGTGAACATCGTGGTGAGCAAGGGCGAGCAGCTCGACATCCCGGACGTCATCGGCGACGACCCGTCCGACGCCCGGTCCGAACTGCGCGAGGCGGGCTTCAAGGTCAAGTTCGCCGAGCGCCGGGTGTTCTCGGAGGAGGACCGCGGCACGATCGCCGAACAGTCCCCGTCCGGCGACGAGGGCGCCAAGGGCGACACGATCACCCTCACCCTCTCCAAAGGCCGGCAGATGATCGAGGTCCCGGACGTCGAGGGCGACAACATCGACGACGCGAAGCGGGAGCTGGAGGCGGCGGGCTTCACGGTCAACGTCGACAAGCCGCTGCTGTTCCCGGGCGACACGGTGAAGGACCAGTCGGTGTCGGGCGGCGACAAGGCGCCGAAGGGAAGCGAGATCACGATCACGGTAAAGGGCGGCGTGTTCTAACCCCCGCCCGGTGGCCGGTGCCGGGGGTTTGTTCCCCGCCCCGCCCCTTCCCGCACCTGTCGATATGCGGCTCCGCCGCGTGGGAGGCTCCGCCCCGGCCCCCGGGTGGGGGCTCCGCCCCCACACCCCCGCTCCTCAAACGCCGGAGGGGCTGGATTTCGGGGCTCCGCCCCTGGGCCTCAAGCGGGTGCCGGGCCAGGTTTCGGGGTGCCGCCCCCGCCTCGTTCGTCGGCCGGACTGGGTTTCAGGGTGCCGCCCCGTCTCAAGCGCGGACCGGGCTGGGGTTAGTTTGGGGCTCCGCCCCGGACCGAACCCCACCGCGGTGGACGTGCCCACCTCCAGCCCCTCCGACCATCGAGGAACAGGGGCCAGGAGCCAAGCCCCACCTCCCAGCCCTTCCGGCGATCGAGGAGCCGGAACCAGGGGCCGTGCCCCAACCACAACAGCCCTCCGGCGATCGAGGAGCGGGGGTTGGGGGCCGAGCCCCGACCACCCAGCCCTCCGGCGATCGAGGAACAGGGGCCAGGGCGAGCGTGCCCCACATCCCAGCCCCCTCCGGCGACCAAGGAGCAGGGGCCGGGGCGGACATGCCCCACCTCCAGCCCCTCCGGCGATTGAGGAGCGGGGGTGTGGGGG
>NZ_RIBZ01000770.1:0-11330 GCF_003721215.1 Streptomyces botrytidirepellens | reverse complement strand
GGGTCGCGGTGCGCCGGGGCGCGCCGCGCTGGCGCCGCACCGACGCGCTGCCCTTCGAGCCTTCCCGCGCCTATCACGCCACCGCCGGGGCCACCGCGCGCGGCACCCTGCTGAGCGTGAAGGGCGCCCCGGAGAGCGTGCTGGAGCGCTGCGGCCGCAGACAGCCGCCCGGCACGGCGGCGAGCACCGCCCTGGACGAGGGCGACATCGCCGAACTGACCGCGGCCGCCGAGGAACTGGCCGGTGCCGGGCGCCGGGTCCTGGCCGTGGCCGAACGCCCCATGCGGGCCGGGGAGCAGCTCACCGACGAGTCCGTACGGAACCTGGTCTTCCGCGGGTTCATCGCGCTGGCCGACCCGGTGCGCACCAGCGCCGCCCCCGCGACCGCGCGACTGCGCGAGGCGGGCGTGCACACCGTGATGCTCACCGGCGACCACCCGGCCACCGCCGAGTCCATCGCGGCCACCGTCATCGAGGCCACCGAGCTGAAGGTGTGCACCGGGCCCGATCTGGACGAGATGGACGACGCCGAGCTGGACGAACTGCTGCCCACCGTGGACGTCATCGCCCGGTGCAGCCCGCACCACAAGGTCCGCATCGTGCAGGCGTACCAGCGCCTCGGCCGGGTCGTGGCGATGACCGGCGACGGCGCCAACGACGCCCCCGCGATCCGGCTCGCGGACATCGGGATCGCCCTGGGACGGCGCGGCACCCCCGCCGCGACCGCCGCCGCGGACCTCGTCGTCGGCGACGACCGGCTGGAGACGATCGTGTCGGCCCTGATGGAGGGGCGGGCGATGTGGGCCTCGGTCCGGGCCGCGCTCGCCATCCTCATCGGCGGCAACCTCGGCGAGGTCACCTTCAGCGTGCTCATCTCCGCCATCACGGGCAGCACCCCGCTGACCGCCCGGCAGATCATGCTCGTCAACCTGCTGACCGACCTCGCGCCCGCGCTGGCCATCGCGGTGCGCGAACCGACCGGGCACACCGGCGAGCGGCTGCTCAAGGAGGGCCCCAGCCGTTCCCTGGGCACCGCGCTGAACCGGGAGATGATGCTGCGCGGCATCATCACCGCCGCCGGTGCGGGCGTGGCGTGGACGGGCGCGCGGCTCACCGGCCGCAAGCGCCGGGCCAGTACGGTGGCGCTCGTCGCCCTGGTCGGTACGCAGCTGGCGCAGACCCTGGCCACCGGGGGCCTGGACCGGCATGTGCTGATCGCCGGACTCGGCTCGGCCGCGGTCCTCGCCGGGATCATCCAGACGCCGGGGGTGAGCCAGTTCTTCGACTGCACCCCGCTCGGCCCGCTCGCCTGGGGGATCACCCTCGGCTCCATCGCCGCGGCCACGGTCATCGGCTCGGTCATGAGCCCGCTGGCCCGCGGCGCGGCCGCCCCGGAGTCCTGAGCCGGGGCGGCCGCAGGGAGGCTACGACGGGCGGTAGGCGCGCAGGAAGAAGCGCACACCGCCGGAGACCAGCGCGTCGATCTTCTCGTCGGAGACCTCGACCGTGCCGAACAGCGAGCGGTTGTTCACCCGGCCGGTGACCAGGAGGCCGAAGTACTCCGCGGCCTCGACCGGGTCCGTGACGTCCAGCAGTCCGGCGTCCGCGTACCGCGCCAGGCGGTCCGCGATGACCTGCTGCACCAGCCCGACGGACCCCGCCCGGCGCCGCAGTTCGGGGAAGTGACCGGCCTCGGCGGTGATCAGCCGGACCAGCGCGGCGCGCACCGGGGAGCGCAGGATCGAGGTCGCGAACTCGCGGCCGAACGCGATCAGGGCCGCCTCCATCGCGTCGGCCCCGTCCGCAGCGCCGGGCCGGTCCAGGGTCCGGTCGACCAGCGCGGAGAACTCTCCCTCCTGAGCCGCCTCGGTCTCCTCGATGGCGGACAGGAACAGCCGCTCCTTGTCCCCGAAGTAGTCGTAGACGGTGCGCTTGGACACCTGCGCCTCGGCGGCGATCGCGTCCATGCCCGCGCGTGCGTACCCCTCGCGGACGAAGACCCCCAGGGCGGCCCGCACGATCGCGGCGCGCTTGTCGGGGGAGCCCTGGCGCAGGCCGGGGCGGAGGGGTGCGGAAGGGGGCATGGGCGCTCCTTCGGGGGCGTTGCGAGTCGATCGAAAAACTACACCGTGCAGTGTACAGAGCTACACTGCACGGTGTAGTTTCCCCTCCATGGCCGACGAACCCTCCATGACCGGGACCGCGCCCGCCTCCACCCCGCAGTCCGACCGGCTCGATCCCGCGCTGCTCGGACTCGCCGCGACCGTCGTCGTCGGCGCCCTGACCGCGATGCTCGACATGACCATGGTCACCGTCGCGCTCGCCGGACTGGCCCGCGACTTCGACGCCTCCGTGGCCCTCATCCAGTGGGTCAGTACGGCGTATCTGCTGGCCATCGCCGTGACCGTGCCGCTGACCGGGTGGGCCGTCGAGCGCTTCGGCGCCAAGACCATGTGGCTGTTCGCGCTGACCGTCTTCGGCGCCGGATCCGCGCTGTGCGGCACCGCCTGGTCGGCGGGCAGCCTGATCGCCTTCCGGGTGCTCCAGGGCCTCGGCGGCGGCATGATCGTGCCGCTGAGCATGACGATCCTGGCCCAGGCCGCCGGGGACAAGCGGCGCGGACGCGTGATGAGCATCGCGGCCGTGCCCGCGCAGCTCGCCCCGATCGCCGGTCCGCCGCTCGGCGGGATCCTGGTCGAGGGCCCCGGCTGGCGGTGGATCTTCTACCTCAACGTGCCCGTCTGCGCGCTCGCGCTGCTGCTGGCCCGCCGCGGCATCCCCCGCGCCCCGCGCCCCACCGCCGCGCGCCCGCTGGACGTGACCGGTGTCGTCCTGCTGTCACCGGCCCTCGCCGTGCTCACCTACGGGCTCTACCGCACCAGCGGGTGGTTCCTCGGCGCCGGGGCGGTGCTGCTCGCCGCCTTCACCGTGCACGCGCTGCGGACCCGCGTCACCCCGCTCCTGGACCCGCGGCTGTTCACCGGGCGGACCTTCGCCGCGGCCGCGGCGCTCGGCTTCCTCTCCCGGATGTCGGTGTTCGGCGCCATGCTCCTGATGCCGCTCTACTACCAGCAGGTGCGGGGTTACGGCGCGCTCGCCGCCGGGCTGCTGCTGGTGCCGCAGAGCCTCGGAACCCTGCTCGCGCTGCCCCTGGTGGGCAGGGTGACCGACCGGGCGGGCGCCCGTCCGGTCGTCCTCGCCGGGGTCGCCGTCACCGTCCCCGCCGCCGTCCTGTGTGCCCAGGTGGGCCCGGGCACCAGCGAGGTGCTGCTGTCCGCCGCCCTGCTGCTGTGGGGTGTCGGCATGGCCGCCGCCTCGGTGCCGGTGATGGCCGCCGCGTACCACGGGATGGAACCGACGGCCATCCCGCGGGCCACGAGCGCGCTGACCGCCGTCCAGACCGTCGGCGCCTCGGTGGGCGCCGCGGTGCTGGCCGTGATCCTCCAGCACCGGCTCGACAGCCGTCCCACCGCCCCGGCCGCGGCGTTCGGCGACACCTTCTGGTGGGTCGCGGCCTTCGCCGCGCCGGCGTTGCTGCCCGCGCTGCTGCTGCCCAAGCTTCCGCGACCCTCTTGCGGTGACGAGTCTGTTCGATAGTGTTGATTGTCCCGGTTTGGGAATTGAGGGCGGGTCCGTGCGGGAGGAGTGGGTGATGCCACGACGCGAGAGATACGAGCTGATTTTCGCCGACCCGGTCGCCCCGGCGCCGGACGCCGAAGACATCGTGATGGTGCACCGCACGGATTCCAGCGGGCCCGGCGGACACCCCGTCTACGCCGACGACACCGGCATCGTGCGGGCCGAGATCAGCGACCGCGCCGAGGTGCGGATGATCGCCAGCGGCGGGCACCAGGTGCACGCCTCGACGGTGCGCGCCCGGCCGGTGGCCTGAGCGGATTGCGCAGATCAGGGGCTTTGTCAGTGCCGCGCGCTAGCTTTCCTCCTACGGGAGTCCGCAGAAGCAGAACGATCGAGGTGCGTCGATGAGTGATGTCGCGGCAGTGGACGGCACGGCCGGTGCCGAGCTCCAGCTGGAGCCGTACCGGGTCCAGCTCACCGGTTACTGCTACCGGATGCTGGGCTCGGCGTTCGAGGCGGAGGACGCCGTTCAGGAGACGATGGTCCGCGCCTGGCGGGGCCTGGACCGCTTCGAAGGGCGGTCGGCGCTGCGCTCCTGGCTGTACCGCATCGCCACCAACGTCTGTCTGGACATGCTGAACGGCAGCAAGCGCCGGGCCCGCCCGATGGACCTCACCTCCGTCTCCTCGGCGACCCCCGCCACCCTCACCGCGCAGCCCGAGGCCACCTGGGTCGGGCCGGTGCCCGACGGGCAGGTGCTGGCCGACGGCGGGGACCCCGCCGAGGTCGCCGCCCAGCGGGACGCCGTGCGGCTGGCTTTCGTCGCCGCGCTCCAGCACCTGGCGCCGCGCCAGCGCGCGGTGCTCATCCTGCGGGAGGTGCTGGCCTGGAAGGCGTCCGAGGTCGCCGAGCTGCTGGACACCACGGTCGCGTCGGTCAACAGCGCGCTCCAGCGCGCCCGGGCCACGCTCGCCGCGAGCGAGATCAGCGACACCGATCCGGTCAAGCCGCTGGACGAGGAGCAGCGCGCGCTGCTCGCCCGCTACGTGGACGCCTTCGAGCGTTACGACCTGGACTCCCTCACCTCGCTCCTGCACGAGGACGCCACCCTGTCCATGCCGCCCTACGAGCTGTGGCTGCGCGGCCACGACGACATCCGCACCTGGCTGCTGGGGCACGGCATCGGCTGCCGTGGCTCCCGGCTGGTCCCTACCGTGGCGAACGGGGCACCGGCCTTCGGCCAGTACCGGCCGAGCGGACCGGGCGGCGCCCATGAGCCCTGGGCGCTCCAGGTCCTGGAGATATCAGCCGGGCGGATCACCGGGCTCAACTCGTTCCTGGACACCGAGCGGCTGTTCCCCCTGTTCGGGCTCCCCGCCCGGCTCGAGGCGTAACGTCGCGGGCGCGGTCAGCACCTCGTCAAGACCCGCCCGGGCGAGCACCTCGGCCAGCTCGCCGCCGGTGTTCCGCAGCCGCATCTCCCGCCCCAGGCGGCGGGCGGTCAGCCGCAGCCGGGCCAGGGTCTCGACCATGGCCAGGGCCGGCCGCTGCGCCGCGCCCACGTCCACGGTGACGGGGCCGGGGGCGCTGTGGCGCACCAGCTCGCCCAGCCGTGCGCACAGCAGCTCCACCTCGGCACGGGTTTCCGGTGGCCGGTCGAGGACCAGGACGGCCGGGGAAGGCGCGGGCGGGGGGCTCTCGGACTCGGGACCGGCCAACGTCCACCTCCAGTTGTGGGGCGCGCGGTGGTGTTGCGCGCTCATCAGAAGGGACCGCCCGGGCCGGGAAAAATCATCGCCGCACCGGGCGGCCGGATGCCACGATCGGCGCATGACGACACGACGGCTGAGAGCCGGGCGCGAGGAGGAGGCCGGGGCGCTGACCGAGCTGGCGCTGCGGTCGAAGGGCCACTGGGGGTATGACGGAGAATTCCTGGCCGCCTGCCGGGAGGAACTGACCATGCGCGAGGGCGAGCTGACGGCCCGTCGGACCACGGTCGCCGAGGAGGACGGGCGGGTGCTGGGGTTCGCCACCCTGGAGGGCGCCGCCCCACAGGGCTGGGTGGGGATGCTGTTCGTCGACCCGCCCGCGATCGGCCACGGCGTGGGGCGGCTGCTGTACCGGCATGTGCTGGAGACGGCGGGCCGTCTCGGGTTCACCCGGCTGACCATCGACGCCGATCCGTATGCCGAGCCGTTCTACCTGGCCATGGGGGCGCGGCGTATCGGCACCGCCGCCTCGGGCTCCATCCCGGGCCGGACGCTGCCGCTGCTGGAGGCCGTGCCGTGACACCTGCGGCCGCAGGCATCACGGCACGGGGCGTCAGTTGTTCTGCACGAACTGCTTGGCGAGGCCGTCGCCGACCGAGACCGCCTTGTCGTGGTTCTCGATGGGGGAGACGGAGGAGTTCTTGAACAGGATGTACGTCACGCCCGACTCCGCGCCGCCGGTCTCCGGGTCGGGGTCGATGCCGAGCGCGTCGGCCGCGGCGTAGGACGCCTCGCCGATGATCTTGGTCGGGCCGGTGTCGCCGACCACCGCGTACTCGACCTTGTTGTTGTAGACGATGGCGACCACGCCGCCGCCCTTGATGCCGGACGTGGAGTAGTCCCACGTGGAACTCTTGCTGGGCACCACCACATAGGGCAGCTTGTCGGCGATCAGGGGCTTTCCGTTCGACTGGTGGAAGGCCGTGTCGTCCTGGAACCACGGGTCGGTGTCCTCGTTGCACTTGGAGGTCACCTGGCCGTCGCAGTCGATGTCCATGTCCGCTTTCCAGAAGACCGCGCCATTGGCGCCGCAGACCGGCACGGTGGCCGACGTCTCGTCGTCGGTGCGGTACTTGCCGCTGGATATCTGCGAACAGCTCTTGACCTTGGCGAGCAACTGCGCGGCCGTGACGGAGCCTTCTTTGACGGAACCTTCTGTGACCGGGCCGGGAGCGGGGGCGGGTGCCCGGGTGGTGGCCTGGGCGCCCGCGGTGAGGGAACCGGCCAGCAGCCCGGCGCCGGCCAGGGCGAACGCGAGTCGTGTGCGCATGGGACACTCCTCTGTTAGGAACCTTTCCTAACCTCCCCCGCATCTTGGCGACTTGATAAGGTCATGTCAACAGCGGTGTGCGCCACGCGAGCCGCGCGACGCGGAGCCTCAGCGCGGCACGGCGCGCACCAGGGCCAGCAGACGGGTCACCTCGCGGGCCACCGCGTCCCGCGCCGCCGCGACATAGCGGCGCGGGTCGACCACCTCGGGATGGTCGGCCAGGTGGTCACGGATCGCCCGGGTGTAGGCCACGTTGAGGTGGGTGGCGATGTTCACCTTCGTCAGACCCGCCGCGACCGCACGGGTCAGGTCCGCCTCGGGCACCCCGGAGGAGCCGTGCAGCACCAGCGGCACGGGCACGGCCGCGCGCAGCGCCGCCACCAGCTCCAGGTCCACCACCGCCTCCTTGACCACCATGGCGTGCGAGGTGCCCACCGCGACCGCGAGCGCGTCCACGTCCGTCGCCGCGACATACGCGGCGGCCTCGGCCGGGTCGGTCCGGGCGCCGGGCGCGTGCACCCCGTCCTTGCCGCCCACCTCGCCCAGTTCCGCTTCGACCCACACCCCGGCGGCGTGGCAGTCGGCCGCCACCGCGGCGGTGGCGGCCACATTGCCGTCGTAGTCGCGTGCCGAGGCGTCGAACATCACGGACCCGAAGCCGAGCCCGAGCGCCTCCCGCACCAGCCCGGGTTCGGTGGCATGGTCCAGATGCACCGCGACCGGGACCCGCGCGGCGCGCGCGACCTCGACGGTGGCCCGGCCGATGGCGGCCAGGGCGCCGTGGTACCGCACCGCGTTCTCGCTGATCTGGAGGATGACCGGGGCCCCGGCCGCCTCCGCCCCGGCCACGATCGCCTGGGCGTGCTCGATCTGGATCACATTGAACGCACCCGCGCCGAGCCCGCCCCGTACGGCGGGCCCGACGATCTCAGCGGTGGCCACCAGCGGCATGGCCCGCCTCCCTTCTCTCGCCGCACCCGCTCAACCGAGGATCACCGAGCGGGTGAGGTTCCGGGGCCGGTCGGGGTCGAGGCCGCGCGCCACCGCGATCGCCACCGCGAGCCGCTGTACCAGCACCAGCTCGGCCAGCGGGTCGCGGCCGTATCCGACGAGACGGCCGCCGGGCCCGGTGACCTCCATCTCCGCCAGCCCGGACGGGCCCTCGCCCAGCCACCACACCACGCTGCGCGGGCCGGTGACGCTGATCGGCCCGTGGCGGTACTCCATCACCGGATACGCCTCGGTCCACGCGCCCGCCGCCTCGCGCATCTTGAGCGCGGCCTCCTGCGCGACGCCGTACGTCCAGCCGCGCCCGAGGAACGTGAACTGGCCCGCCTCCGCGAGCCCGTCGGGCAGCGGCGCGGCGAGCGCCGCCCCACCGTCCTCGACCAGACCGCCCACATCATGCCCCAAGTGGGCGCGCAGCAGGGCCAGTTCACTGGTCGCCCAGCGAGTCTGCACCACCGACCGCTCATCCGCGAAGTCGAGCACGACCGCTTCGTCGGCCAGGTCGGTGACCGGGGAGCCGGGGACCGCGGTGATGACGGTGGTGCGCACCCCGCCCCGTATCCGGCCGAGCAGATCCAGCACCTCGGTCGTGGTGCCCGACCGGGACAGCGCGAGCACCCGGTCGTAGGCGCGCCCGGTCGGCATCTCCGACGCCGGGAACGCGTCCGTCTCGCCCTGGCCCCCGGCCTCGCGCAGCGCCGCGTACGCCTGGGCGATGAACCACGAGGTGCCGCAGCCGACGACGGCGACCCGCTCACCGGCCCGGGGCAGCGCCTCGCGCACCGGCCCGTCCGGATCCCGGGCCAGTGCGATGGCGCGGCGCCAGCAGTCGGGCTGGCTCGCGATCTCGGTCTCGGTGTGGCTCATGGGACTCCCCGGCTCGGCTTCCGACGGACGTGCGTCTGCATGCTGAATGCTCGAAGATGCTTCCTACAGCCTGATAATGCGCAGGATTTTGCAGAGAAGTCCAGAGTGCGAACACCCGGGGTAGGGTGAGCCGCGACGGAACGACGGGGGTCGAGGAGACGGCGTGAAACGGCCCGAGCGCTGGAACGCCCTGCTGGAACTGCTCGGCAGGGACGGCAGGATCGAGGTCGAGGAGGCCGCGGCCGAGCTGGCGGTGTCCGCCGCGACCATCCGGCGGGACCTGGACGAACTCGCGCAGCAGCAGATGCTCACCCGCACCCGCGGCGGCGCGGTCGCGCACAACCTGTCGTACGACCTTCCGCTGCGCTACAAGACCGCCCGGCGCGCCTCGGAGAAGCAGCGGATCGGCGCCGCCGTCGCCCGCATGGTCGAGCCCGGTGCGGTCGTCGGCCTCAACGGCGGGACCACCACCACCGAAATCGCCCGTGCCATCGCCACCCGCGGCGAACTGTCCGACTCCGTGGGCGGCGGCCCGGCCGTCACCGTCGTGACGAACGCCCTGAACATCGCCCATGAGCTGGCGGTGCGCCCGCACATCAAGATCGTGCTCACCGGCGGGGTGGCCCGCCCCCAGTCGTTCGAGCTGATGGGGCCGTTGGCCACCGGGGTGCTGGCCCAGGTCTCCCTCGATCTGGCCATCCTCGGCGTGGACGCGCTGGACCCTGAGCGGGGCGCGGCCGCCCATCACGAGGGCGAGGCCGGAATCAACCACCTCATGGCCGAGCGCGCCGCCCGGGTGGTCGTCGCGGCCGACAGCTCCAAGCTGGGTCGCCGGGCGTTCGCCCGGATCTGCGCGCTCGACGCGATCGAGGTGCTGGTCACGGACACCGGCGCCACCGAGGAGGCGATCGCCCCGTACGCCGAGGCCGGTGTCCGCGTCATCCGGGCCTGACGGGCCCGGGGTCTCACGTGTTCTTCAGGCCTTGAGTTTCACTTCTTCGTGGCCGCGAGCAGCGTGGCCACCCGCTCCACCGCGAAGGCGTAGCCCTGGATGCCGCATCCGGCGATCACGCCGCTGGCGAGCGCGGAGACGTAGGAGTGCTGCCGGAACGCCTCGCGCTGGTGGATGTTGGAGATGTGCACCTCCATGATCGGCATGTCGTCGCAGGTCGCCAGCGCGTCGCGCAGGGCCACCGAGGTGTGGGAGTAACCGGCCGGATTGATGATGACGGCCGCGTGCCGCTCCCGGGCCTCCTGGATCCAGTCGATCAGCTGCCCCTCGTGGTTGCTCTGGCGGCAGTCGGTGGTGAGCCCGTGCGGGGCGGCCGTGGCCGCGACCAGCTTCTCGACGTCGGCCAGGCTGTCGGTGCCGTAGATCTCCGGCTGGCGGAGGCCGAGCAGGTTCAGGTTCGGCCCGTTGAGAACCAAGATCGTGGAACGGTCGCGCACGGGGGTGTTGGCCATGGCGTCGGGGTCCTTCCGTGGTCGTCATCAGCGGGTGCGCGGCGTCCGGCGATCGCGCCGCTCCGCGAGGCATCGTAGATCGCGGCGGCCGTTTCCAGCGCCCAGCGGGGCGGGAGACGACTGCCGGACCGTTGGCGGGCGGGGCCGGAGGGGGCAGAGTGGCTCCGGTCATAGGCCGTGATGAGACGTGATGAGAGTGGATGAAGGGAGATGCCGATGCGCGTGGCGCTGCACTCGGTCCTCAAGGAGGGCCAGGAATCGGGCTACGAACGGGAGCACGCCACGGTTCCGGCGGATCTGCTGGAGTCGCTGGGGCGGGCCGGGATCACCAACTGGCGGATCTGGCGCAGCGGACGCCACCTCTTCCACCTCGTGGACTGCGAGGACTTCGGCGCGGCGATGGCGGCGCTGGACGAGGACCCGGTCAACCACCGCTGGCAGGAGTTCATCGGCGCCTACGTCGATCACTTCGAGACCACGGCGGGCTCCCCGGTCGAGGGGTCGGCACAGATAGCCCTGGGGGAGGTGTGGGAGCTGCGCGCCCAAGCCGCCCGGGCGGGCGGGGATGGGGGCTGACGGCGCGGAACCGGCGGACCCTACCGCTCCGGATCGTTCGCCGCAGCCATTCATCACACTGTGAGTCATGGTGAGAACGGAGTAAACGCCTCCCGTACTCGGTGGTGGCCCTGCGCGAGGGCGTGGCGGAACGCAACAGGCGCTCCGCACATGCCCCGCGCCCCCCTACTGGAGGTCAGTGTTGAGCCACCACCGTCGTGTGAACAAGCGGACCCTCGCCGTTTCCGGTGCTGCTGTTGTCGCGCTCGGGGCAGCCGCCCTTCTGCTGCCCAATGCCAATGCGAGCCAGGACAAGACGACGGACGTGAAGACCTTCTCGTCCCCGTCGGCAGTGAAACTCGCGAGGAGCCTCGCCTCAGACCTCGGTGACAACGGCGCTGGCTGGTACTTCAACAACGACACGAGCCAACTGGTCATGAACGTCATGACCGAGGACGCGGCGAAGACCGTGGAAGCCCAGGGCGCGGTCGCCAAGATCGTGCAGAACAGCATGTCCGAGCTGAAGGCCGCCACCAAGACGCTGAGCACCGACGCCTCGGTGGCCGGTACCGCCTGGTCCATCGACCCGGTGACGAACAAGGTTCGGGTGACCGCGGACAAGACCGTGACCGGCACCAAGTGGGACACGCTGACCAAGGCCACGGACGCGATGGACGGCATGGTGTCCGTCCAGCGGACGAAGGGCGAGTTCAAGAGGTTCGACGGCGGCGACACGGCCCAGCCGGGTGCCAACGGCGGCGCCGCGGGGGCCGGTGACGCGGCGGGCGACGCCGCCGGGGACGACGCGGCCGCCGGTG
>NZ_RIBZ01000769.1:0-11096 GCF_003721215.1 Streptomyces botrytidirepellens | reverse complement strand
GGGGCCGCGGCGGGCGCCCCCGCCGCCGCCGAGTCCGCGCCGTGGGCGGCCACGAGGGTGCGGCCTCGGGTCAGGACGTCGTCCGGGAGGTGGACCGTGCCGGTCGCGGCGGAGACGAGGTCCACGCGGGCGCCCAGGTCGGACGCGAAGGCGTCCAGGCGGGCGCGGTCCTCGGGCGATCGCATGTCGACCAGCGCGACCACCACGTAGTGGTCGCGGGGGAAGCGGCGGTGGAGGGCGGCGATGGTGTTGAGGACGGTGCGGCCGGTCGAGAACTCGTCGTCCACCAGGACCAGCGGGCCGTCCGTGGCCAGCAGCCGGGGGTCTTCCGGGAGCAGCAGATGGGACGTGGCGTGGCTGTGCTCCTCCTCGAAGCCGCCCACCGTGGGCACGCCCGCGACCGGGCGGCGGGTGGAGTGCAGGTACGGGGCGAGGGCCAGGCCGTCCGCGACGCTGTGGCCGAGGCCGGTGGCCGTCTCGGCGTAGCCGAGGACGACGGCGCGGGCCGCCGCCTCCTCGCCCAGCAGGGCGCGCACCTCCTGCCCGAGCGCCACGCCCGCGCCGTGGACGGCGGCGGGGCGCTGGGGGACGTGTTTGCCCAGCACGTTCGACACGAGCAGATGCGCCCGCTTGGGGTTGCGCCGCAGCGCGAGCCCGAGGAGCCCGGGCAACCGCCCGTCGCCGTCGAGCCGTACGCCGAGCCGGTCCGCGACCCACTGTCCCGACCACACCACGCTGTCTGCCTCGTTTCCTCTCATCAGGTTCATGCGGTTCGTGCGGTCCGCAGGCCGGCGGCCAGCAGTTCCACGAAGCTCACGTCCTCCCGGGCGACGCCGAAGACCTCGGCGCGCTGCAAGGTCCGCTCGGCCCAGGCCCGGTGCGGTTTCACCTCGTTCATTTTGTTGGTGTACGCGGAGCGCAGCACACCGCCCCCGCCGCGCTCGGGTTCGAGGATGTCCACCGCGTCGCTGAACTCCTCGTGGCTGACGACGGACAGGGCGTGCACCGGGGCGACATGGGTGGGGTGGATGCAGGTCTTGCCCTGGAGCCCGTTGGCCCGGTCCAGTTCGATCTCGCGCAGCAGCCCGTCCATGTCGTGCTCGATGAGCGCGGCGCGCAGCGATTCGGCCCGCCCGGAGAAGGGGCTGAGCCGCAACTGCGGCTTGAACATGCGCTCGTGCTGCTTGAAGTACTCCCACACCGGCCCGGTGACGGTGAATCCGGTGCCGTCGGCCCGGCCCAGCATGTTCACCACGTCGCCGATGACGGAGGCGACGAGCTGGACGTCGTACGCGGTCATGTCGGGCGCCCGGCGCAGCCCGTACGCGGAGCACAGGTCGGTGACCCCAAGCCGCAGTGCCAGCACCCGCTCCCGGTATTTGTCGACGATCCGGCCGATCCCGGCGAGGGTGTCGGTGCGGGTTTCACGGTGCATCAGCTCCGGCGACTCCAGGACCGGCATCGCGTAGAGCCGCCGACCGCCCAACACCTCGGCCACCTCGCGGTTTTCGGCCGATATCAGCGCCTCGAGGAACGGAACGCCGCGCTCCTCGGTGAACTTGGGCAGTACGAATCCGGACAGCAGCCGAACGGCCGGTCCGAGCCGCCGCACGAGGTCGACGATCTGCTCGGGGGTGCGGACCCGGATGAAGAGCAGCGGCAGATCGGTGTCCACGCCGCGCCGGGCGAGGGCGGCGAACTGCCGCACGAGGTTCTCCTCGGCGCCCGGCACCTCGGCGTCATGGATCGAGTCCTCCAGGCACAGCACCATGGAGACAACGCCCCGACCTGCCTGTTTGACGATGTCCTCGGCGAGCGCCGGCCGGGTGGCGGGACTGTAGAGGGTGGCGCCGAGTGCGACGGCGAGGGTCCGGGCCGGTGTGTCGACCGAGAATTCGACGGGCTGCTGGTGGAAGAGGCGCGTCCGTACCTCGTCCGGCAGATGTCCAAAATGCCGCATGTATCTCCCCGCACTGCCGGTATCCCCACCCGGGCCACACGACCCTCGGGTGGCCGATTATCGTACGTCCGGGCCCGGGTCAAAAGTTCCCCAAGGGCGTGAAAATCACGTAACTCCTGTGCGTCACTCCGGTATCCGGCATGCCCGTCCCGCCACATCCCACCAGCACTGCCCCGCCCCCCTGCGTTGTCCCGGCACCGGGCGGGAGGGCAGGATTACGGCCATGACGCACGCGATGCTGAAGGGATCGAACATCCCGCTGGACGCCACGGCCATACGCGCGGTGCTGCGCTGGACCCCCGGCACGGACGTGCCGGACGTCGACGCCTCGGCGCTGCTGCTGGGCGGGGACGACCGCGTGCGCTCGGACGAGGACTTCGTCTTCTACAACCAGCCACGGCACCCCTCGGGCCTGGTCCGGCACCTGCCCAAGAAGCGGGCTCCCGAGGGGCTGACGGACACCATCGAGGCCGATCTGACCGGGCTGGAGTCGGAGGTGCACCGCGTGGTGCTGGCGGCCTCGGCGGACGGTGGCACCTTCGGGCAGGTCCGGGATCTGAGCCTGCTGCTGTACGACGCGTCGCCGTCGGCCTCCGAGGAGCCGCTGGCGATCTTCGCGGTGCTGCCGGAGACCGGCAAGGAGGCCGCGCTGATCTGCGGCGAGCTGTACCGGCGGGGGGACAGCTGGAAGTTCCGCGCGCTGGGGCAGGGCTATGAGACCGGTCTGGTCGGGCTCGCCACGGAGTACGGCATCTCGGTGGACGACGGCGAGGGCGCGGACGCGGTCCGGGACCGGGGCGCCGGACAGGGCACCGAGGAGCCCGAGGCCGCCCCCGAGCCGCTCTCCGCGCCTACCTCCCCGCCCGCCTCGCCGACCCCCAGCCAGGCCGAGACGGCCGCTCTGCCGCAGCCACAGCCCCTTCCGCAGCCCGACCCCTGGGACCCGCAGGCGACCCAGCCGCTCGCCGCCGGGCAGAGCCCCACCCCGACCGGCGCCACGGGCGACGGCGACTACTACCTGCCGCCGCAGCCCTCCGCACCGCCACAGGCGCCGCCGCACGCCACCCACGCCCCGGCACCGGCCTACCCTCAGCCGCCCGCCCAGCCCCCGGCGGAGCAGCCCGGGTACGGCTACCCGCAGCAGCCGAGCTACGGATACCCGCAGCCGCCCGCGTACGGCTATCCGCAGCAGGTGCAGCGGACCGATCCGCCGCCCCCGCCGCCGCTGCCGATGCCGTTCCCCGACCCGAACTTCACCCTGCCGCCGCAGGGGCCGCAGTTCCAGAAGCGCTAGCACCGCGGCCGGTGGCGGCGGCGGTTACACCTTCGACTTGTAGCCGCGGCCCCACTGGAGGCCCCATCCGTACAGCCGGTCCAGCTCGGCCTGGAAGCCGTACACGTACTTCACCTCGCGGCGGACGATGATCTCGCCCTTGACGTTCTCCAGCATGACCACGGCGCAGGAGCGGGCCTGGGGGGCCCGCTCGTCGAGCGCGATCTCCACCCGCGGACCGTTGCTGGGGAAGAGCGTGACCATGCCGTGCGTACGGTCGAAGGCGGGGGTGCCGTCGTAGATGTAGACGAAGACGAGCAGACGCTTGATGTCGTCCTTGTGGTCCAGGTTGATGTAGATCGTCTCGCCCATGCCGGAGCCGAACCGGTCATCCCCGCTGAGCTTGACGTACGGCGCCTCGTTGAGGTTGCCGAAGAAGTCGCCGAGCGGCTGGACCACGCCCTTGGCGCCGCTCTTCAGCTCGTACATGACGGCCAGGTCCAGGTCGACGTTGACCATGGCGGGCCCCTGGGCCTGCACCACCTGCGGCTTGAACATCTGGAGCGGGTGCCGCAGCAGGCTGGGCCCCTTGCTGTTGAAGTCCGAGGTGCGCATCTGCCAGGACAGGTTGATCCGCAGGTTGCCGCTGGCGGCACCCTGTTTGGTCAGCGAGATGGTCGAGTTCCGCTTGGTCAGCTCGACCGCGCCGGTCGAGTCGCCGCTGTCGAACTCGCGCCACGCGGACCGCCCCCAGTTGCTCCAGAACGCCATCGTGCGCACCCCACCCTTCGTGGCTCCCACTGCCTCTAAGCCGCTCAACCGCAGCGGGGCGGCCGGGAGGTCGGAAGACCTCGGCCGCCCCGCTGAGAGCGTTCCTCAAACGCCGGTGCGTCACACTCCGGCGGTCGGACTGGCTCAGACTCCGGACGTGACTTCCGTTTTCTCCTCGGATCCGGCTCCGCCGCCGTGTCCCTCCCGGCGGTTGCGGACGACCGAGGACCAGTACGAGGCTCCGATGAGGGCGATGCCCACCGAGCCGGTGATGAGCTCGTTGATCTCGAACTTGATGGTGGCGAGCAGGATCACGGCCAGCGCACCGATGGCGTAGTGCGCGCCGTGCTCCAGGTAGACGTAGTCGTCCAGGGTGCCCTGGCGGACCAGGTAGACGGTCAGCGACCGGATGTACATCGCGCCGATGCCCAGACCCAGCGCCATCTCGAAGATGTCGTTGGTGATCGCGAAGGCGCCGATCACGCCGTCGAAGGAGAACGAGGCGTCGATGACCTCGAGGTAGAGGAACATGAAGAACGCGGCCTTGCCGGCCAGGCCGACCACCGTGGCGCCGCTGCTGCCGCGCCCGCCGCCGTTCTCGGCGGGCTTCTTCTCGTCGGCCTCGCCGTCGCCGTCTTCGTCGTCCTCGTCCTCTTCGAGCTTGTCCTCGAAGAAGCCGGAGATCCCGTTGACGATCAGATACGTCATGAGACCGGCGACCCCGGACAGCAGCACGGTCGCGCTCTTGTCGCCGCCGCCGTGTGCCACGTCGGTGGCGACGGTGGTGGCGGAGATCAGCAGCACGGCCAGGGCGACGACGGCCGAGAAGGTGTCCAGCTTGCCGAGCTTGGACAGCGGCTTCTCCAGCCAGCCCAGCCAGCGGATGTCGCGCTCCTCGAAGATGAAGTCGAGGAAGATCATCAGCAGGAACATCCCGCCGAAGGCGGCGATCGCCGGGTGGGCGCCCGTCACCAGGTGTTCGTACTTTTCCTTGTCGTTGATCGCAAGGTTCACGGCCTCGATCGGGCCCAGCTTCGCCGTGATCGCGACGATGACCACCGGGAAGACCAGACGCATGCCGAAGACGGCGATGAGAATGCCGATGGTCAGGAAGATCTTCTGCCAGAAGGCATTCATCTTCCGCAGGATGCCCGCGTTGATGACCGCGTTGTCGAATGAGAGCGAGATCTCCAGGATCGAGAGGATCCCGACGATCGCGAGCCCCTTCCACCCCCAGAGGACGCCGGCCAAG
Source organism: Streptomyces botrytidirepellens (assembly GCF_003721215.1). Taxonomy (NCBI): domain Bacteria; kingdom Bacillati; phylum Actinomycetota; class Actinomycetes; order Kitasatosporales; family Streptomycetaceae; genus Streptomyces; species Streptomyces botrytidirepellens. The sequence continues at coordinate 5,840 of NZ_RIBZ01000769.1, read as the reverse complement.
GCCAGACCGCCCGCCGTGACGGCGAACGACCAACCAAAGGTTTTGAGGAGCACTGGCAACCCAATCCTTCTTCGAACGGTCTCCCCCGCGCCTTGTACGCGGCTTTACGAAACGTTGACCCCGAAGTCTAGAGCGATGCCCCGGAGCCCTGATGCGTACCCCTGCCCCACCGCACGGAACTTCCACTCGCCGTTGTACCGGTAGACCTCGCCGAAGATCATCGCGGTCTCGCCGGAGGCGTCCTCGGAGAGGTCGTAGCGGGCCAGCTCATTGCCGTCGGCCTGGTTCACCACGCGGATGAACGCGTTGCTGACCTGCCCGAACGTCTGGCGCCTGGCGTCGGCGTCATGGATCGAGACGGGGAAGACGATCTTGTCCACGCGCTCCGGGACCTTGGAGAGGTCGATCAGCAGCGACTCGTCGTCGCCGTCGCCCTCCCCGGTGAGGTTGTCGCCGGTGTGCTCCACCGAGCCCTCGGGGCTCTTGAGGTTGTTGTAGAAGATGAAGTACTCATCGCCGAGCACCCGCCCGGACTCGCACAGCAGCGCGCTGGCGTCGAGGTCGAACGGTGCTCCGGTGGTGGAGCGCGCGTCCCAGCCCAGGCCGACGAGCACCTGGGTGAGATTCGGCGCGGCCTTGGAAAGGGAGACATTGCCTCCCTTGGCGAGCGTGACGCCCATGATCAGGTCCCTCCCCGGGGGTAGTGCGTGGTGCGACGCGCATCCGGCGCCGCACTCCCGCCTGTCGAGTGCAGGGGTGCGGCGCCGGACGTGCCGCGGCGTGCCCGGCCGACGCCCTTCGGGAATGTCCCTCCGGCCCGGCCGGGCGCCACGGCCGGTTCAGACGTTGACGCCGAAGTCCTGCGCGATGCCACGCAGCCCCGAGGCGTAGCCCTGACCGATGGCGCGGAACTTCCACTCCGCCCCGTTCCGGTACAGCTCACCGAAGACCATGGCGGTCTCGGTGGAGGCGTCCTCGGAGAGGTCGTAGCGGGCCAGCTCGTTGCCGTCGGCCTGGTTCACCACGCGGATGAACGCGTTCCGCACCTGGCCGAAGCTCTGCTGACGGGTCTCGGCGTCGTAGATCGACACCGGGAAGACGATCTTGGCGACATCGGCCGGGACCCCGGCCAGGTTCACCTTGATCTGCTCGTCATCGCCCTCGCCCTCACCGGTGATGTTGTCACCGGTGTGCTCGACGGAGCCGTCGGGGCTCTTGAGGTTGTTGAAGAACACGAAGTTCTGGTCGTTGGCGACCTTGCCTTCGGTGTTCGTCAGCAGGGCACTGGCGTCGAGGTCGAAGTCGGTGCCCGTGGTGGTGCGGGCGTCCCAGCCCAGACCGACGACGACCGCGGTCAGGTTAGGGGCTTCCTTGGTCAGCGAGACGTTGCCGCCCTTGCTGAGGCTGACTCCCACGAGTCCTCCCAATAAGGTTCGTCAGGAGCACTGCGTGCCCCTATCTCCATGAGGTTTCACACCAGGATCAACGCGTCGATCCTAGTGAGCGGTTCCCGCCCGATACAGGCGTCGTCCCTGCCTGATTCGGGCCGCCGGTCACAGGCTCTCGAGCGCCTTGGCGTAGTCGTTCAGGTCCCGGGCGTCGGGCAGGCCGTTGACGACCGTCCAGCGGACCACGCCCTCCTTGTCGATCACGAAGGTGCCGCGCACCGCGCAGCCCTTCTCCTCGTCGAAGACGCCATAGGCGCGGCTGGCCTCGCCGTGCGGCCAGAAGTCCGACAGCAGCGGGTACTCCAGGCCCTCCTGCTCGGCGAAGACCCGCAGGCTGAAGGGCGAGTCATTCGAGACCGCGAGCAGCTGCACGTCGTCGTTGACGAACGTGGGCAGCTCGTCGCGGAGCGCGCACAGCTCGCCGGTGCACACGCCGGTGAAGGCGAACGGGTAGAAGAGCAGCACGACGTTCTTCTCGCCGCGGAAGTCGGAGAGCCGGACCGACTCGCCGTGCTGATTCTTCAGCTCGAAGTCCGGAGCCTTCGTACCGACCTCTATGGCCATGGGAGCCATCCCTTCACATCACATGTCGACTGATCACGGACCACCCTACGCGCCGAGCCCCCCACCGAAAGGGAACGGCAGGGGGCTCGGTTGTGTAGGTCCTTCGGCCTCAGCGCTTGCCCGAACGGGCGGCCTTCGGAGTGACCAGGCGGCTGCCGGTCCAGTCCTTGCCCGCGTTGAAGCTCTTCGTCTGGGACAGGCCCGCGGTGGTCGCGGCCTCGTTGATGTCGCTCGGCTCGACATAGCCGTCACGGCCGGTCTTGGGCGTCAGCAGCCAGACCGGTGCGCCGTCGTCGATCATCTGGATGGCGTCCACCAGCGCGTCCGTCAGATCGCCGTCGTCCTCCCGGAACCACAGCACAACGGCGTCGGCCACATCGTCGTACTCCTCGTCGACGAGCTCCTGGCCGGTGATCTCCTCGATGGCCTCGCGGAGCTCCTGGTCGACATCGTCGTCGTAGCCGATCTCCTGGACCACCTGCTCGGGCTGGAAACCCAGCCTCGCGGCAGGGTTGGTCCGCTCCTCCGCGTGGTCCGCGGTCGCGCTCACGGATTGCCTCCTGTCATCTTTCGTTCACTCTTCGAGTCTGTCAGCGCCCCGCGCGCGTACGCGAAGCATTGGGGCGTAGTCCACACGGGCCGGGCGGATCGCGCAAGTACCCGGCCAGCGATCCCGCCCAAACGTTGACGTGTCGCCCCAACTCCCATCATGGAGGAACGGCACGGAACGGCGCGTGACTGCCCGGATTACCCCACTATGCCCAGCTTACGTGTGTGTATCGACACCCTACGCCGCCCGGAGCCGAACGGCCGTACGCAGGTGCCCCCGGACGTGGGCGTAAGGTTGCGATTTGGCCGTCGCGACGCCGACCGCACGCCGACCGGTACCGTCCGGACCGGTGAGCGCCCGTCTCACCAGGTGTTGGTTACCACTCGGTAGAGGTGACGTATCCCGCACCCGAGGTACACGATGGAGACCGGCGCGACAGCAGCAGAGCACGAATCCATGTGCGTGCACAGCACGACCGAAAAGCGAAGGAATAGCGTGGCTTCCGGATCCGATCGCAACCCGATCATCATTGGCGGCCTTCCCAGCCAGGTCCCGGACTTCGATCCCGAGGAAACCCAGGAATGGCTCGACTCGCTCGACGCAGCCGTCGATGAGCGAGGCCGGGAACGTGCCCGCTACCTGATGCTTCGCCTGATCGAGCGCGCCCGCGAGAAGCGGGTGGCCGTGCCCGAGATGCGCAGCACCGACTACGTCAACACCATCGCCACCAAGGACGAGCCGTTCTTCCCCGGCAACGAGGAGATCGAGCGCAAGGTCCTGAACGCGACCCGCTGGAACGCGGCGGTGATGGTCTCCCGTGCGCAGCGCCCGGGGATCGGCGTCGGCGGCCACATCGCCACCTTCGCCTCGTCGGCCTCGCTGTACGACGTGGGCTTCAACCACTTCTTCCGCGGCAAGGACCAGGACAGCGGCGACCAGATCTTCTTCCAGGGTCACGCCTCCCCCGGTATCTACGCCCGAGCCTTCCTGCTCGACCGGCTGTCCGAGGACCACCTGGACGGATTCCGTCAGGAGAAGTCCAAGCTCGGTCACGCGCTGTCCAGCTATCCGCACCCGCGGTCGATGCCGGACTTCTGGGAGTTCCCGACCGTCTCGATGGGCCTCGGCCCGCTCGGCGCGATCTTCCAGGCGCGGATGAACCGCTACATGGAGGCGCGCGGCATCGCCGACACCTCCAACTCCCACGTCTGGGCGTTCCTCGGCGACGGCGAGATGGACGAGCCCGAGTCGCTGGGCCAGCTCTCCCTGGCCGCCCGCGAGGGCCTGGACAACCTCACCTTCGTCGTCAACTGCAACCTCCAGCGGCTCGACGGCCCGGTGCGCGGCAACGGCAAGATCATCCAGGAGCTGGAGTCGCAGTTCCGCGGCGCCGGCTGGAACGTGATCAAGCTGGTGTGGGACCGCACCTGGGACCCGCTGCTCGCCCAGGACCGCGACGGCCTCCTGGTCAACAGGCTGAACACCACGCCGGACGGCCAGTTCCAGACGTACGCCACCGAGACCGGTGCGTACATCCGCGACCACTTCTTCGGTGACGACCAGCGGCTCCGCACGATGGTCGAGAACATGACCGACGACCAGATCCTGCACCTGGGCCGCGGCGGTCACGACCACAAGAAGATCTACGCGGCGTACGCGGCGGCCAAGGCCCACAAGGGCCAGCCGACCGTGATCCTCGCCCAGACCGTCAAGGGCTGGACGCTCGGCCCGAACTTCGAGGGCCGCAACGCGACCCACCAGATGAAGAAGCTGACGGTCGACGACCTCAAGGGCTTCCGCGACCGGCTGCACCTGCCGATCCCGGACAAGGAGCTGGAGTCCGGCGTCCCGCCGTACTACCACCCGGGCCGGGACTCCGAGGAGATCCAGTACATGCACGACCGCCGCAAGGCGCTGGGCGGCTACGCGCCGACCCGCGTCGTGCGCGCGAAGCCGCTCCAGCTCCCCGGCGACAAGGCGTACGCGGCGGTCAAGAAGGGCTCCGGCCAGCAGCAGATCGCCACCACCATGGCCTTCGTGCGGCTGCTGAAGGACCTCATGCGGGACAAGGAGATCGGCAAGCGCTTCGTGCCGATCGCGCCCGACGAGTACCGCACCTTCGGCATGGACTCGCTGTTCCCGTCGGCCAAGATCTACAACCCGCTGGGCCAGCAGTACGAGTCCGTCGACCGTGAGCTGCTGCTCGCCTACAAGGAGTCGCCGACCGGGCAGATGCTGCACGACGGCATCTCCGAGGCGGGCTGTACGGCCTCGCTGATCGCGGCCGGTTCGGCGTACGCCACCCACGGCGAGCCGCTGATCCCGGTCTACGTCTTCTACTCGATGTTCGGCTTCCAGCGCACGGGTGACCAGTTCTGGCAGATGGCCGACCAGCTCGCGCGCGGCTTCGTCCTGGGCGCGACCGCCGGCCGTACGACCCTGACCGGTGAGGGCCTCCAGCACGCGGACGGCCACTCCCAGCTGCTGGCCTCGACCAACCCCGCGGTCGTCGCGTACGACCCGGCGTTCGGCTTCGAGATCGCCCACATCGTGCAGGACGGTCTGCGCCGGATGTACGGCGAGAACAGTGAGGACGTCTTCTACTACCTCACCGTCTACAACGAGCCGATCAAGCACCCGGCCGAGCCCGAGAACGTCGACCGCGAGGGCATCCTCAAGGGCCTGTACCGCTTCAAGCAGGGCGAGAGCGGCACCCACCCGGCCCAGATCCTCGCCTCCGGCGTCGCGGTCCCGTGGGCCCTGGAGGCCCAGCGGATGCTGGCCGAGGACTGGGACGTCCGCGCCGACGTCTGGTCCGCCACCTCCTGGAACGAGCTGCGCCGCGACGCGGTGGAGACCGAGGAGCACAACCTGCTCCACCCGGAGGAGGAGCAGCGCGTCCCCTTCGTCACCCGCAAGCTCAGCGACGTGGAGGGCCCGAAGGTCGCCGTCTCCGACTGGATGCGCGCGGTCCCGGACCAGATCGCCCGCTGGGTGCCCGGCACGTACCAGTCGCTCGGCGCCGACGGCTTCGGCTTCGCCGACACCCGCGGCGCGGCGCGGCGCTTCTTCCACATCGACGCCGAGTCGATCGTGCTGGGCGTGCTGACGGAGCTGGCGAAGGAGGGCAAGATCGACCGCTCGGCCCTGAAGCAGGCCATCGACCGCTACCAGCTCCTCGACGTAGCGGCCGCCGACCCCGGCCCCGCGGGCGGCGACGCGTAAGCCGTCTGCGACGGCGGATAACCGGTAAGCGCCGGGCGGGCTGGTGGACCAGC
>NZ_RIBZ01000768.1:0-11028 GCF_003721215.1 Streptomyces botrytidirepellens | reverse complement strand
CCGGCGCGGCGGAGGCGGTCGGCGGCCTCACCGCGCTGACCGGCACCGCGCCGGTGCTGCTCACCGGCGACAACCGGCGCGCGGCCGACCGCCTCGCCGCCGAGACCGGCATCCGCGACGTACGCGCCGGGCTGCTGCCGCAGGACAAGGTGGCCGCCGTACGGGAGCTGGCCGACGCCGGGCGCCGCGTCATGGTCGTCGGCGACGGCGTCAACGACGCCCCCGCCCTGGCGGCCGCCCACACCGGCGTCGCCATGGGCCGGGCGGGCTCCGACCTGGCCCTGGAGACCGCCGACGCGGTCGTCGTACGGGACGAACTGGCCGCCCTGCCCGCCGTCGTGCGGCTCTCCCGCACCGCCCGGCGCCTGGTCGTCCAGAACCTGGTCATCGCCGGGGTCTGCATCACCGCGCTGGTCGTCTGGGACCTGGCCGGGCAGCTGCCGCTGCCGCTCGGCGTCGCCGGGCACGAGGGCTCCACCGTCCTCGTCGGCCTCAACGGGCTGCGGCTGCTGCGCGAGTCGGCCTGGCGCCAGGGCTAGGGCCCTTCTGACGGATCTCCGCGGCGTCGCGACGCCCTGCACGCACTCTCACCGCACCGCACGAAACCCCAAGTAGCTCCGCTACGAGGGCTTCCGCGCGGCACGCCGAGAGCACGCACCGGACGCCGCTCCTTCTCCCACGGAGATCCGCCAGAAGGACCCTAGTCGCCGAGCACCGGTAGCAGCTCCGGAAGGTGGCCGTCCGAGGCGAGGGCCGCCTTCTGCCGCTCCTCCGGGACGTCCCCGTACGTCGTCGTCCGGGGGCGGGCGGGGCGGCCCGCCAGGTCGGCGATGCCGATGAGGTCCTGGATGGAGCGGTACGAGCCGTACGAGGAGCCCGCCATGCGGGAGATGGTCTCCTCCATGAGGGTGCCGCCCAGGTCGTTGGCGCCGGAGCGCAGCATCTCGGCCGCACCCTCGGTACCGAGCTTGACCCAGCTGGTCTGGATGTTGGGGATGTGGGGGTGGAGGAGGATCCGCGCCATGGCCGTCACGGCGCGGTTGTCGCGGGTGGTGGGGCCGGGGCGGGCGATCCCGGCGAGGTAGACGGGGGCGTTGGTGTGGATGAAGGGGAGGGTGACGAACTCGGTGAAGCCCCCCGTCTCCTGCTGGATCTCCGCCAGCAGCCGCAGATGGCCCAGCCAGTGGCGCGGCTGGTCGACATGGCCGTACATCATCGTCGAGGACGAGCGGATGCCCAGCTCGTGCGCGGTCTTGATGACCTCCACCCAGGTCGCCGTCGGCAGCTTGCCCTTGGTGAGGATCCAGCGCACCTCGTCGTCCAGAATCTCGGCCGCCGTGCCGGGGATGGTGTCGAGGCCCGCCTCGCGCGCCGCCGTCAGCCACTCGCGGATGGACATCCCGGTGCGGCTCGCGCCGTTGACGACCTCCATCGGGGAGAACGCGTGGACGTGCATCCCGGGGACGCGCTCCTTCACCGTCCGGGCGACGTCGAAGTACGCCGTACCGGGCAGGTCCGGGTGGATGCCGCCCTGCATGCACACCTCCACCGCGCCCACGTCCCACGCCTGCTGGGCGCGGTCGGCGACCTGGCTCATGGAGAGGGTGTACGCGTCGGCGTCGGTGCGGCGCTGCGCGAAGGCGCAGAAGCGGCAGCCGGTGTAGCAGACGTTGGTGAAGTTGATGTTGCGGGTGACGATGTACGTGACGTCGTCGCCGACCGCCGACCGCCGCAGGTCGTCGGCGATACGGGTGAGCGCGTCCAGCGCGGGCCCGTCGGCGTGCAGCAGGGCCAGGGCCTCGGGGTCGGTGAGCCGGGTGGGGTCGTCGGCGGCCTGCGACAGGGCGGCCTTCACGTCCGCGTCGATCCGGGACGGGACCATGCCGGGGGCGGCGGCCTCGCGCAGCGCCTCCCAGTCGCCGTACACCTCGTCGAAGTCCTCGCGCCGGTCGCCGGTGCGGCCCTCGGTGTCGATGGTGCGGTGCAGATCGGTGCGGCCGGAACCGGCGGCGGTGAACTCCTCGTCGGGCTCCTGCCAGGGCAGCCCGGCGGGCAGGGCGCCCGGGCGGGCTAGGCCCGTCTCCGGGTCGGCCAGCGCGCGCACGTGCGGCAGCAGCCGCGGGTCCAGCCACGGCTCGCCGCGCGTGACGAACTCGGGGTAGACCGCGAGCCGTTCGCGCAGTTCGAACCCGGCGGCGGCGGACCGGTCGGCCAGCTCGTCCACCTGGGGCCAGGGGCGCTCGGGGTTGACGTGGTCCGGGGTGAGCGGGGAGACGCCGCCCCAGTCGTCGATACCGGCGCCGATGAGCCGCTCGTACTCCGCGTCGACCAGGTTCGGCGGCGCCTGGATGCAGCCGGACGGGCCCAGGATGTGCCGGGCGACCGCGACGGTGGCCACCAGTTCGTCCAGCTCGGCGTCCGGCATCCCGCGCATCGCCGTGTCCGGCTTGGCGCGGAAGTTCTGCACGATGACTTCCTGGATGCCGTGGTACGAGCGGGACACGCGGCGCAGCGCGAACAGCGACTCTGCGCGCTCCTCGTAGGTCTCCCCGATGCCGATCAGCAGCCCGCTGGTGAACGGGACGGAGCTGCGGCCCGCGTCCTCCAGGACGCGCAGCCGGACGGCCGGTTCCTTGTCCGGCGAGCCGTAGTGCGGGCCGCCGGGCTCGCTCCACAGCCGCTCGGACGTGGTCTCCAGCATCATGCCCATGGAGGGCGCGACCGGCTTGAGCCGCTGGAAGTCCGTCCAGGTCATGACGCCGGGGTTGAGGTGCGGCAGCAGCCCGGTCTCCTCCAGGATGCGGATCGCCATGGCCCGTACGTACGCGATCGTGTCGTCGTACCCCTCGGCCTCCAGCCACTCCCGCGCCTCGGGCCAGCGGTCCTCGGGGCGGTCGCCGAGCGTGATCAGCGCCTCCTTGCAGCCCATTTCGGCGCCGCGGCGGGCGATGTCCAGCACCTCGTCGGGGGACATGAACATGCCGTGGCCCGCGCGGCGCAGCTTGCCGGGGACGGTCGCGAACGTGCAGTAGTGACACTTGTCGCGACACAGACGGGTCAGCGGGATGAAGACACTGCGCGAGTAGGTGATGACCCCGGGGCGGCCCGCGGCCTCCAGACCGGCGTCCCGCACGCGCGCGGCCGAGGCGGCGAGGTCGCTCAGGTCGTCCCCGCGCGCCTGGAGCAGCACCGCCGCCTCGGCGGTGTCCAGCGCCACGCCCTCGCGGGCGCGCTTGAGCGCACGGCGCATCGCGTTGGCGGTGGGGGACTTCGGTTCGTTTCCCTGCGCGCTCGTGGTCATCCTCCGAGCATACGAGTGGTGTCCGACACCGCCAGACCGGCCGGGCCTGCGGTTTTGTGGGTCTGATCACGACAATTCGGCGCCGGTGCCGGGAATATTCGTGCCGCCTACAGGCACCGGTCTACAGGTACTGGGCGGACTCATCGAGCGTGTGCAGGATCTCCGTCTCGTCCCCGGACGGAAGCTGCACGACGACCTCCTCGATGCCGAGGTCGGCGTAGTGGGCGAGCTTGCCGGGCGAGGGGCGCACCGCGTACGGCACCACCTCCAGCGCCGCCGGGTCCCGGCCCGCCTCGGCCCAGACGCGGCGCAGTTCGGGGAGGGACTCGGTGAGGCCCCCGCCGCCGATCGGCAACCAGCCGTCGGCGTACGCGGCGATGTGCGCGAACAGGCGCGGCCCGGCCGCCCCGCCGATCAGGGTGCGCGGCCCGGTGAGCGGATCGCCGGACGGGCGCTCCCGGATCACCGGTTTGGGGTACGCGAGACTCGCCCGTACCGAGGCGTACGGGCCCTGATGCGCCGTGGGCTCCTCCGCCCACAGGGCGCGCATCAGCGCCATCCGGTCGCGGACCAGCTCGCGGCGCTCCGCCCAGACGGTGCCGTGGTCGGCGGCCTCCTCGACGTTCCAGCCGTAGCCGATGCCGAAGGTGAAGCGCCCGCCGGACAGGAAGTCGAGGGTGGCCACGCTCTTCGCGAGGACGACCGGGTCGTGCTGGGCCACCAGGCAGATCCCGGTGCCGAGCCCCAGCCGCTCGGTGACGGCGGCCGCCTGCCCGAGGGCCACGAACGGGTCCAGGGTGCGTCCGTACGGGCGCGGCAGCGGCTCGCCCATGGGGGCGGGCGTGTCGCGGCTGACCGGGATGTGGGTGTGCTCGGGCAGATACAGCCCGGCGAACCCGCGCTGCTCCAGCTCGCGCCCGAGCCAGGCGGGGCGGACGGTCTCGTCGGTCAGGAAGACGGTGGTCGCGATGCGCATGAAGGGGCCGCTCCTCCGGTTGGCCGGTGTGGCTCGCGTATGTTCCCTCAGCGCCGGGGAGTTATCCACAGGGGTTTCCGCGGATGTCATCCGCGCGTACAACGGTGTGACGCGGATGACGCTGATTCGACTCTGGGGGGCAGGCATGCAGCGACGGGACGTACTCAGACTCTCCGCGCTCGCGGGTGCGGCGGGGGTGCTCACGCTCGACCCGGTGTCCTTCGCGCAGGCCGACGAGGCGGACCCCGGAGCGGATCGGTCCCGTACGTTTTCCGGCCATCTCCCCACCGGCTCCCCGGACTTCGTCTATCTGCCGGTGGAGGTTCCGCCCGGGGTCCGCGAGATCGCCGTCTCCTATACGTACGACAAGCCGACCGTCCCGGCGGGCACGCAGGGGAACGCGTGCGACATCGGCATCTTCGACGAGCGCGGTACGGAGCTGGGCGGGCGCGGCTTCCGCGGCTGGTCGGGCGGGGCCCGTACGGAGTTCGCGATCAGCGCCGAGGAGGCCACCCCCGGGTACCTCGCCGGGCCCGTCCGGGCGGGCACCTGGCATGTCGTCCTCGGCCCCTACACGGTCGCCCCGCAGGGCCTGGACTACAAGGTCACCGTCACCCTGCGGTTCGGCGCCCCCGGCACGACTCCGAAGCCCGTTTACCCGCCGCAGCGGGCCAAGGGGCGCGGCCGGGCCTGGTACCGGGGCGACTCCCATCTGCACACCGTGCACTCCGACGGCAAGCGCACCCCGGCCGAGCTGGCCGCCGCCGCCCGCGCCGCCGGGCTCGACTTCATCACCACCACCGAGCACAACACCACCTCCGCCCACGGCGCGTTCGAGGGCCTGTGGGGCGACGACCTGCTGATCATCACCGGCGAGGAGATCACCACCCGGAACGGCCATGTGGTCGCCCTCGGCATCGCCCCGGGCACCTTCATCGACTGGCGCTACCGCGCCCGCGACAACCGCTTCGGCCAGTTCGCCCGCAAGATCCGCCAGGCGGGCGGCCTGGTGATCCCGGCCCACCCGCACGGCACCTGCGTCGGCTGCAACTGGAAGTTCGGCTTCAACGAGGCCGACGCCGTCGAGGTGTGGAACGCCGACTTCGGCCCGGACGACGAGGCGACCGTCCTGGAATGGGACAACACCCTGGTCGCCGCCGCCCGCGGGGACGGCCGCTGGCTCCCCGCCGTCGGCAACAGCGACGCCCACCGCGAGCCCCAGCCCGTCGGCCTCCCCCAGACCGTCGTCCTCGCCGACGACCTCTCACGCGCCGCCCTCCAGGACGGCATCCGCGCCGGCCGCTGCTGGATCGCCGAGTCCTCCGAGGTCGACCTCGCCTTCGAGGCGGTGGACGGCCGCGGCACGCACGCCGGAATCGCCGACCGCCTGGCCGTCGCCCCCGATGCCTCGGTGACGGTCCGCCTGAAGGTCACCGGCGCGGGCGCGGGCCGCCAGGTCCGCTTCATCACCGACCAGGGCCCGCTGTACACCACCACCCTGCCCGCCTCCGGCTCCGGCACCGTGGAGTGGACGACCACGCCGTCCTACGCGGCCTACGTCCGCGCCGAGGTCCGCCACCCGGCGTCGGACGGCGGCGCGTCGGGCATACCGGGCCCGATGGTCGCCCTGACCAACCCGATCTGGCTCGGTCAGCGCTGACGGACCGGCCGTCTCAGGCGGTGGGTGCTTCGGCGAACTGGTTGGTGTCGAAGAGCTGGTTGATGTGCCCGCCGAGTTCGGACCAGTGCTGTCCGGAGAGTTCGGCGGCGGCGCGGGCATCGCCGGTGGCGCAGACGTCGATGAGCTGGTCGTGGTGCTCGATGGTGTTGCGGCCGCCGAGCAGCGTGGAGAACTTGCGGTAGAGGATGCGGTGGATCTGGGGATGGACCTGTTCGACGATCCGGCTGAGCACGGGGTTGTCCGCGGCCGTGATGGGGACGGCGTGGAAGCGGTCGTCGGCGGCGAGGGCGGCCGTGGTGTCGTCACCGGCGACGGCGCGCTCGAAGTCCCGGTTGGCTTCGCGCATGCTCCGCAGGTCCTGCTCGGTCATGACCGGCACGGCGGTCTCGAGGGCGAGCTGGTCGAGGGCGCGCAGGACGGCGAGGGTCTTTTCGGCGTCGCGGCGGTTGAGGGTGGTGATGCGGGTGTAGACGCCCGGCTTGGCCTCGACCAGTCCGATGTCGGCGAGCCTGGCGAGGGCCTCGCGCACCGGGGTGCGGCTGAGCCCGAGGCGCTCGGCCAGCTCACTGTCCTTGACCTTCTCCCCCGGCACCAGTTCGCCGCGGACGATGGAGTCGCGCAGGCGGTGGAAGACCTCGTCACTGAGGAGGCGGCGGGAGACAGGGCTGTCGAGCGACATATTGCGTACAATACATCGCCCCGCTCGCAGTGCACCCGCCTTCCCCGTCATGGGCCGTCATGGTCCGCATGCCGCCCGGGCGCGGCGGACGAGGGCCCCGGCCAGGATGGCAGCCGGATCGATGAGGGGAACGTCTACGGCGTCGGCGGGAAGCCCGAGCGGGATCTCGGTGCATCCCGCGATGATCGCCTCCGCGCCCCGGTCGGTCAGCCGCCGTGCGGCGCGGGCCAGGGACGCGGTCACCGCGGCGCCGCCGATGCCGGCCTTCACGGCGCGGATGGCGGCCATGACCTCACTGTGCTGGGCGTCCTCGTCGGGGAGCACGAGGCGGATGCCGTAGCGGTCGAGCCACTCCTGGTACAGGCCCGCCCGGACGGTGCCGGTGGTGGCCAGCAGCCCCGCGGTGCGGACGGCCGGTCGCACGGTGGTCAGGTGACGTGCCACTTCGCCGATCATGTGGATGATCGGCAGGCCGACGTGGTCGGCGATGCGGGGAACGAAGGCGTGGGCGGTGTTGCAGGGGATGGCGATGACGGTGGCGCCCGCCTCGCGCAGGACGCGGCTGCCGTTGAGAAGCCAGGGTGTGGGATCGGGGCCGTTGCCGAGGAGCGCCTCGGTGCGGTCGGGGATGGTGGGGTCGGACCAGATGACCGCCGTGAGGTGGTCCTGGTCGCTGCGGCCCGGGGTCATCGACACCAGCTTGGCGTAGAAGTCGGCGGTGGCCGCCGGTCCCATGCCGCCGAGGATGCCGATGACCTCCGTCGTGCCGCTCGGGCTGATCACCGTGCGTCGTCCTTCTGGAGGGCCTGGGCGAGCTGCGGTTCGCGGCCGGAGTCGTCGTGTGAGGTGTCGTCGTCGTGCGCGGCGGTGTCGGCGGTGGACTCGTGCGGGCGGCCGTCCTTGGCCTCCCGGCGCTTCTCGGAGCTGTCCACGACGGCGGCGGCCAGCGCGTTGCCGATGACGTTCACGCCGGTGCGGGCCATGTCGACGATGAAGTCCACGCCGAGGAGCAGGGCGATGCCCTCGGGGGGCAGCCCGATGCTGTTGCCCGCGGCGATGAGGACGACGACGGACGCGGAAGCCACACCCGCCATGCCCTTGGAGAGGAGCACCAGCACGCCGACCATGACGAGCAGGGCGGGGAGAGAGGTGTCGGCTCCGTAGGCGTTGGCGATGAAGACCAGGCCCGCGGCCTGGTACAGGACGGAGCCGTCGGTGTTGAACGAGTAGCCGAGGGGAACGACGAACGAGGTCGTCGACCGGCTGAGCCCGAAGGCCTCCAACTTGCCCATGAGGGGAGCCAGTACGGCTTCGGAGCTGCGGGTGACGAACGCGATCCCCGCCAGGTTGGCGATCGACTTCAGCAGCTCGATATAGCGGATGCGGTAGATCGCGGCGATGAGGGGGAAGAGCACGCCGATCACGATGACCAGGCCCGCGTAGACGACGGCGATGAAGCCCACGAGGCTGCGCAGGTTGCCGAACCCGTAGTGGGCGACGTCGTAGGAGAGGAACCCGAGCACGCCCAGCGGGGCGACGCGGATGACGTAGCCGACGACCTTGAACATCACCGTGGCGACGGAGTCCAGCACCGAGGCGAAGGGGGCCGCCTTCTCGCCGATGGCCGCCATGGCCACGCCCACCAGCAGGGCGAAGACGATCGCGCCGAGCAGATTGCCCTCGCTGAAGGCGGCGAAGATGTTCTTCGGAACCGCGTGCAGGATCAGCTCGTGGAAGTCGATCCCCTGGTCCAGGCTCTCCAGGTCCTTGGGGTCGGCGGCGCCGACGGGGGCGCCCTTGCCGATGCCGGTGAACTTCGCGAGGCCCACGGCGATCAGCAGGATGACGGTGGTGACGAGCTCGAAGTAGAGGATGGCCTTCCCCGCGATCCGGCCGACCTTCTTGACCGACTCCATGCGGGCGATGCCGAGCACGATGAGCGGGAAGACCAGGGGCAGGACGACGACCTGCACCAGGTTGAGGAAGAGATCGCCGAGGATCTTCATCTGCTCGCCGACGGCCGGTGCGAGGGCTCCGATGAGGGCGCCGAGCCCGACGGCGATGATCGACTGCACACCGATCGGCATCCGCAGACATCGCCGCAGAAGCCCCGGCCGGGGTCCGGAGGCCGTGTCTGTGCTGGTGGATCGCGTAGGTGGTGCGTTCATCGCAGCTCCAATATATTGCGCTCTGCGTATTGGGCGGTAAGGCTGCGCCTCAGGGCAGCGGCCTGTCAAGGGGTGGCGCACCGGTGACTTCCCGGGCTCCCGATTGACGGCCGCCGTCAATCGGGAGCCCGCATGTCGGTCGCGGTGGGCACCATGGGGCCATGGGCGTGCACATCGACATCGCGGGACTGCGGCCGGAGAGGATCACCGTTGCGATCTCGCCCTTGGCCGAGCTCGGCATGGCGTTGCACGCGCTGTCCGAGCCGGAGCACCACCCGGGCCTGAAGGGCTGGGCCACGGGTGTGACCGCTCGGCTCGCCCCACATCTGGCGGACCGCATGTGCGAGGCGGACTTTCTGTGGCGGACGACGTTCTCCGACCTCTTCCTGCCGTTCGCGGGCGTCCCGGGCGGGGCCGTCCTGCCCGGTGAGACCCTCGCCGAAGAACTGGACCTGATCGACAAGCTGTCCGACGAGGAGTTCGTGGACGCGGCCCTGGAGTTCACGTGCCCCCTGACCTACGGCACCCCCGGCCCCAGCCCGCTTGTCGACGCCGCGCTGCGCCACCGGGCCCTGGAGCTGGCCGCCGCGCGCGGCCCGCACCAGGCCCGCTTCACCGAGCGGCTGCTGAACGACCCGCCGCAGATCCGGACCTGGCTGCGGCAGTTCCTCCAGGACTGCGACGCGGCCTTCTTCGCGGACACCTGGTCACGGCTGCGCCATCAGCTCGCCGCGGACGCCCGGCACAAGACGGAGCTGCTGCGCCGCAAGGGCCTGTCCGAGGCACTGGCCGCCGTGTCACCAGCGGTGACCCTGGACGGGGCCGCCGAGCGGATCACCGTCGACAAGTTCTGTGCGGGCCCCGGGACTTCGGCGGACAGCGGTTTGCTGCTCGTACCGACGAGCCTGGGCTGGCCGCACCTGATGGTCCTGCAACGCCACGGGTGGCAGCCGGTGCTGCACTACCCGGCGAACTCCCCGGAACTCGTCGCCCCGGCCTCGGTGGAGCAGCTGGCCCTGCGGATGGCCGCGCTGTCCCACCCGGTGCGCATGCGGCTGTGCCGCAGCCTGGCCCGCAGCGCGTTCACCACCAGCGAGCTGGCCCAGGCGCACGGCATGACCGCTCCGGAGATATCCCGCCACGTGACCACCCTGAAGAAGGCGGGCCTGATCACCACCCGGCGCCGGGGCCGGTACGTCTACCACCAGCTCGACGTCAGGGTGGTGGCCCGGCTGAGCAGCGACTTCCTGGAGGGAATCCTGCGCTAGGAAAGGAGAAGGGCCCGCCTATGCACCGTGGACGACGACGGCACTGCTGTTCCTCCATCAGAGCCGACGAGGAGGTGAGTACTCCGTGTGCGGCACTGCTCGCTCCCAGACTGCCTCGAAGGCGGAGCTGCACAGCTTCACCGTTGCCGGGTCATCCGTGACGGTCTCCTCATCGGGGGCGAGTTCAGCGTCACCGTCGAAGTGATGGAAGACGACGCATTCGCCATCCAGCACCCAACACACAGTTGGTCAAGGTGCGTCAGGCGCGGCAGGCGCAGATTGAGCCCGGAGGAACGTCGTACGCGGCCATTCTTTGGGAGCCTGTCATCTTGCATCCACTGCTGAATCACGAGATTCACCGTGAGCAACTGTCGGCCATTCTCGACGTGGGGAAGAGGCAGAACGTCACGATTCAAGTCCTCCCGTTCTCAGCTGGAGTGCTTGCCGGGACGACCTCCGCCTTCTCTTCCTTCAGCTTCGACTCCGACCCCGCCGTTGAGGCGGTGACCATGGAGAACCTGAGGGGCACATCGATCCTCGAAGACCCTCAGGATCTCATCGCTTACACCAACGCGTTCGACCTACTACGATCGGCGGCACTGGGACCGGATGAAAGCGTACGACTCATCCGACGTGTACTGCGGAGCGGCAAGGAAGACGCGAAGTGACCCCTGAGGTTGTAGGTCCTTACCGGAAGTCTTCGTACTCCGGGCAAGAGGGTAATTGCGTAGAGGTCGCGGCTACTGTCAGCGGCGGCCGCGCCGTACGGGACAGCAAGGACCCTGGCCGCCCCTCCCTCCGCTTCACTCGTGGGGGATGGCAGGCATTTGTCCACGGCATCGAGAACGGAACGTTCGACGCCTAGGACAGCGGCCTAGCTGTGTTGTCCGAAGAGGTTGGTGATGCGGCTGGCTGGGGTGTGGCCGCTGATTCCGGTGTGGGGTCGGTGGTAGTT
>NZ_RIBZ01000767.1:0-11002 GCF_003721215.1 Streptomyces botrytidirepellens | reverse complement strand
GGAAACCGTGTTTCCGGAGCCCGGCGGCCGTAGCCCAGGGCCGGGGTCAGTCGGCGATCGGCAGATAGACCCGGTTGCCCGCGGCGGCGAACTCGCGGGACTTCTCCGCCATTCCGGCCTCCGCCTCCGCCTCGTCCATCGCGTCGCCGTGCTCGCGGCGGATGTCGTGGCTGATCTTCATCGAGCAGAACTTGGGCCCGCACATGGAGCAGAAGTGCGCCGTCTTGGCGGGCTCCGCCGGAAGCGTCTCGTCGTGGAACGAGCGTGCCGTGTCCGGGTCGAGGGCCAGGTTGAACTGGTCCTCCCAGCGGAACTCGAAGCGGGCGTCGGAGAGCGCGTCGTCCCAGGCCTGGGCGTCGGGGTGGCCCTTGGCCAAGTCGGCGGCGTGGGCGGCGATCTTGTAGGTGATGACGCCGGTCTTCACGTCGTCGCGGTCCGGCAGCCCCAGGTGCTCCTTGGGGGTGACGTAGCAGAGCATCGCCGTGCCCCACCAGGCGATCATCGCGGCGCCGATGCCCGAGGTGATGTGGTCGTAGGCGGGCGCGACGTCCGTGGTGAGGGGGCCCAGGGTGTAGAAGGGGGCCTCCTCGCAGATCTCCTGCTGGAGGTCGACGTTCTCCTTGATCTTGTGCATCGGGACATGACCCGGGCCCTCGATCATCGTCTGGACGCCGTGCTCCTTGGCGATCCGGTTGAGTTCGCCGAGCGTGCGCAGCTCCGCGAACTGGGCCTCGTCGTTGGCGTCGGCGATGGATCCGGGGCGCAGTCCGTCACCCAGCGAGTAGGTGACGTCGTACGCCGCGAGGATCTCGCACAGCTCCTCGAAGTGCGTGTAGAGGAACGACTCCTGGTGGTGGGCCAGGCACCAGGCGGCCATGATCGAGCCGCCGCGGGAGACGATGCCGGTCTTGCGGCGGGCGGTCAGGGGGACGTACGGCAGCCGTACGCCCGCGTGCACCGTCATGTAGTCGACGCCCTGCTCGGCCTGTTCGATGACGGTGTCCTTGTAGACCTCCCAGGTCAGCTCCTCGGCCTTGCCGTCGACCTTCTCCAGGGCCTGATAGAGCGGCACGGTGCCGATGGGCACCGGGGAGTTGCGCAGCACCCACTCGCGGGTGGTGTGGATGTTGCGGCCGGTCGAGAGGTCCATGACCGTGTCGGCGCCCCATCGGGTCGCCCAGGTCATCTTCTCGACCTCTTCCTCGATGGACGAGGTGACGGCGGAGTTGCCGATGTTGGCGTTGACCTTCACCAGGAACCGCTTGCCGATGATCATCGGCTCGATCTCCGGGTGGTTGACGTTGACGGGCAGTACGGCCCGGCCCGCCGCGATCTCCTCGCGGACCACCTCGGGGGAGACGTTCTCGCGGAGCGCCACGTACTCCATCTCCGCGGTGACCTCGCCCCGGCGGGCGTAGGCGAGTTGGGTGACGGCGGCGCCGTCGCGGGCCCGGCGCGGCTGGCGCGGGCGTCCGGGGAAGACCGCGTCGAGGTTGCGCAGGCCGCCGCGGGGCGCGGTGTGTTTGATCCCGTCGTCCTCGGGCCGGGCCGGACGGCCGGAGTACTCCTCGGTGTCGCCGCGGGCGATGATCCAGTTCTGCCGCAGTGGCGCGAGACCACGGCGGACGTCGGTTTCGATGTGGGGGTCGGTGTACGGACCGGACGTGTCGTACAGCGTCACGTCCTGGCCATTGGTGAGGTGCACGCGGCGAACCGGGACCTGGATGTCCGGGCGGGAACCCGTGACATATCCCTTATGCCAGCCGAAATCGGCAGTGTTGTCGCGCATGTGTGCATCCTGCTGAGTCATGAGACCCACTCCCTACGCCGGCATTACCCGGTAACAGGTTCAGCGGTCGGCGCAGCCGTCGCGTCAGCGCCCTCTCAGCCCGGTGCTCCGAGCTCCCGCGATTGCAAAGGTGCCCCCACGCTAACGGTTTCCCCGCATACGTGAACAGGGGGCCTGCCGCTCTTGCGATGATGCGACGGTGACCGCGACACAGCAGGACCACTCGCCCGAGCAGCCCCACCCGTCCGGCCAGCCCCACGGCCACTCCCACGGGCACGGCCACAGCCATGCCCACGCACACGGCCCGGCCGCGCCCGTCTCCGCACGCCTCCGCAAGGTCATCGCGGCGGTGCTCATCCCCTTCGCCGTCGCCGTCGTCGCCGGGCTGGTCGCGCTGTGGCCGGGCGGCCCCGAGCACACCACGCACGGCCGCAGCGGGCTCGGATTCGACCAGGAGACGGTCGCCGGGCGGGTGGTGAAGGTGGAGGAGATCAACTGCGCCGACGCCAACGCGCAGCCGCAGGCGCCCACCGAACCGGGTCAGCAGGGCGCCGCCCCGGCGCCCGGCGGCGCGACCGGCGGGGGCACGGGCGGCGGGAGTGGCGGCGGAAGCAGCGGCAAGACCGTCTGCGAGAAGGCCACCATCGAGGTCACCTCGGGCAAGGACAAGGGCCGCACGTTCCCCGAGATCGTCCAGCCGAACGCCTCACGGAAGTTCAGCGCCGGGCAGGAGCTGAAGCTGGCGTACGCGCCCAAGGCGCCGAAGAACCTCCAGTACTCGGTCTCGGACGTCAACCGCTCGTTCCCGATGGCCCTGCTCGCCGGGGTGTTCGCGCTCGTGGTCGTGGCCGTCGGGCGGCTGCGCGGCGTCTTCGCCCTGGTGGCGCTGGCCATCAGCTTCGGGGTGCTGACGCTGTTCATCCTCCCGGCGATACTCCAGGGCTCGAATCCGCTGGTGGTCGCGGTCGTCGGAGGCAGCGCGATCATGCTGCTGGCGCTCTATATGTGCCACGGGCTGAGCGCCCGCACCTCGGTCGCGGTACTCGGCACCCTGGTCTCGCTGCTGCTGATCGGCGTGCTCGGCTCGCTGTTCATCGGCTGGGCGTCGCTGACCGGCAACACCGACGACCAGACCGGTCTGGTGCACGGCCTCTATCCCAACATCGAGATCAAGGGCTTGCTGCTGGCCGGGGTGATCATCGGTTCGCTGGGTGTGCTGGACGATGTGACGGTCACCCAGACCTCGGCGGTGTGGGAGCTGCGGGAAGCGGACCCCACGACGAGCCGCCGCAAGCTCTACGCGGCCGCGATGCGCATCGGGCGGGACCACATCGCGTCCGTCGTGAACACCCTGGTGCTGGCGTACGCGGGCGCCTCGCTTCCGCTGCTGCTCCTCTTCTCGATCGCGGACAGCGGGGTGGGAACGGTGGCGACGAGCGAGATCGTCGCGGAGGAGATCGTCCGCACGCTGGTGGGCAGCATCGGACTGGTGGCCTCGGTGCCGGTGACCACGGCGCTGGCCGTCCTGGTGGTCTCCGCGGACCACGCGCCGGACGGCGACAAGTCGCATAGCGGCGGGGCGAGCGGCGGCGGACGGGGGCGCGGACGGCGCCGCCGGGCGCGGGCACGCTGACCGGCGCGTACGGGCACGTACGTACGCCTGTCGGCGCTACGCGTACCGGTCCTCGGCCAGGATGCGGTCCAGTTCGGCGTCGAGGTCGCCGACCGGGTCGCAGGCCGCGGGCTCCTCGCCGAACGGGACGAGCCGGTCCGTACGGTCCAGGAAGGCCACCAGCGGCGCCGCCCCGGCCCGGAACAGGGCTCTC
This sequence comes from Streptomyces botrytidirepellens, assembly GCF_003721215.1. Lineage (NCBI taxonomy): Bacteria > Bacillati > Actinomycetota > Actinomycetes > Kitasatosporales > Streptomycetaceae > Streptomyces > Streptomyces botrytidirepellens. The sequence continues at coordinate 7,387 of NZ_RIBZ01000767.1, read as the reverse complement.
TCGGCCCCCACCTGAAGTCTGATGAACACGTCCGAGAGCCCTTCGGGCGAGGCCGGCGCGATCCGCACATCGCCCTCGCCGGAGGGTTTGCTGAGCCCGTCCAGCAGCAGTTCACGGGCGAAGGCCCAGCTCACCGGCGCGTCGCCGGGCAAGTGGAAGGTGATCTCGACCGCGTAGGGATCGCCGCTGTCGTACGACAGCTCGACCGGGATCCGGAAGGACAGTTCCTGTGAGACCAGAAAGGTCATCGTCACTTCCGCCTGGACTGTGTCACGCATGTCACGCATCGTTCGCCGCCCCGGGTAGTTCAGACTTGGCCGACTCTGGAGCGTAGCGACTCGATTGCGGGGCGGAGTCGCTTTGCCTCATGTGAGGGAACGGAAATGGCCAGTGTTGCCGTGGTGGAACCCACGGGGCCGGGCGACGCCGGCCCGGTGCGCGGGCGATCAGGGCCGGTTCAGCGGCCGTGTCGATGTTCGCTGTCGTCAACAGGCACCCCCGGGGTGTTGTTGCGAGGCAGACGCCGAGATGGGGAACGTCGCGGACTCGCACTCTAACCACAGTGGTGCCGTGGGGCCGATGTTTGGCTCCCCGGTATCCCTCGCGCGGCGTACCCGCCGCGCGGGGTCACCCGTCGTGGGTCACCAGTCGCTGCGGGAGGAGGAGGTGAACTTCCGTACGACGTAGATCAGACCGCCGATCAGCGCCACCAGCAACAGCGCCTTGAAGAGCAGGCCGATGACGAAGCCGACCACGCTCATGATCAGCCCGCCGAAGACGGCGAGGACGAGAACCGGCACCGCGATCCATGTCACCCACCACGGCAAGCCCTGGAATATGCCCTTCGCGGCCACTTTCGCTCCCTGCTTTCTCCTGACCGGATGGGACCGGTTCATGAACACCGGTCCCGCTGCCTTCGATGCTAGGGCGGGCAGGAACCGGACGGACGGCTTCCATCCCCCGTCCGTCCCTGACCGGACCCGTAGGGGACCGGAGCGCTCCCGTCAGCTTTCCGGGGGAGAGAACACCACCATGACCCGCAGGTCCTCGGTGATGTGGTGGAACTTGTGCGCCACGCCCGCCGGTACGTACACCACACTGCCGCGCGCCACCTGGGTCGTCTCCATGCCCACCGTGATCGACGCCCGGCCGCTCATCACCAGGTACACCTCGTCCTGGCTGTGCGGCGCCTGCGGATCGGCCTGGCCCGCGTTCAGCGCGTACAGCCCGACCGACATGTTCCGCTCGCGCAGGAACTGTAGATACGCGCCGTCGTTCGCGGCCCGCTCCGCCTCCAGCTCGTCCAGCCGGAACGCCTTCATTCGCCTCTCCACCCCTGCCTGCGATGCCCCTGCCCGTCTCCGGGCCTGTCTGCGACGATCTCAACCATGAAGAATTTGCTCGTCAAGACGCTCGCCAACGCCGGCGCCCTCGGCGTCGCCATCTGGCTGCTCAAGGACATCACGCTGACCGGTGAGAACACCGGACGTCAGACGATCACCCTCATTCTCGTCGCACTGCTCTTCGGAGTGGTGAACGTGGTGGTGAAGCCGGTCGTCAAGCTGCTGGCATTTCCGCTGTTCATCCTCACCCTCGGACTGATCACCCTGGTGATCAATGCCCTGATGCTGCTGCTGACCTCCTGGCTGGCCGGGAAAATGGATCTCAGCTTCCACGTCGAGGGCTTCGGCACGGCCTTCCTCGGTGCCCTGGTCGTTTCCATAGTCGCCTGGGCGCTGCACGTCGTCCTGCCCGATGACAAGGACTGACCGCGGCCGGGGATGATGACAGGTATGAGAGCCCCGTCGCCCTATCGTGTCTGCTTCGTCTGCACCGGCAACATATGCCGGTCGCCGATGGCCGAATCCATCGTCCGCGCCCATGCCGGAGAGGCCGGACTCGACGGCCTCGTCGCGTGGGACAGCGCGGGCACCGGCCCCTGGCACGAGGGCGACGGGGCCGACCGTCGCGCGATCGCCGTGCTCACCGACCACGGCTATGAGCAGGATCACGTCGCACGGCAGTTCCAGCCCGCGTGGTTCGCCGACCTCGACCTGGTGATCGCCCTGGACGGCGGCCATCTGCGGGAGCTGCGCGCCCTGGCGCCCACCCCGCGGGACGCCGCGAAGGTGCGGCTGCTGCGCGACTACGACCCGGATGCCGACCCGGACGCCCCGGGCGGCCTGGACGTACCGGACCCCTACTTCGGCGGGACGGACGACTTCGAAGAGGTCCTGGAGATGATCGAGGCCGCGAGCGGCGGGCTGCTGGACGCGGTCGCCGAGGCCCTCGGCAGCGTCGCCGAGGCCGTCGACAGCGTGTCGGTCGCGCCCGGTGAGGAGCGCGTATGACCGGCGACGGCACCCGGGCCGTCCGTGCCGGACTGCCCGAGCCCGAGCGTTACGAACCGGCGCTGCCCGGCCCCGTCTTCGCCGCGCACTACCACCTCCCCGGCGAGGCCTCCGGTCCCTTCACCTACGGACGGGACGCCAACCCCACCTGGTCCCGGCTGGAGGAGGCGATCAGCGAGCTGGAGTCCCCGGACGCCGACGCCGAGACAGTCGTCTTCGCCTCCGGCATGGGCGCCATCGCGGCCGTCCTCCTGTCCCAGCTGCGGCAGGGCGACACCGCCGTCCTGCCGTCCGACGGCTACCAGCTGCTGCCCGCGCTCGCCGAACGGCTGCGGAGCTTCGGCGTCCGGGTGCGCACCGCCCCCACCGGCGGCGACGCCCAGCTGACCGCCCTGGACGACACCACCGGGCTGCTGTGGCTGGAGACCCCGTCCAACCCCGGCCTCGACGTGTGCGACATCCGCGGGCTCGCCGAGGCCGCGCACGCGCGCGGCGCGCTGGTCGCCGTCGACAACACCCTCGCCACCCCGATCGGCCAGCGCCCCCTGGAGCTGGGCGCGGACTTCTCCGTGGCGAGCGGCACCAAGGCGCTCACCGGCCACGGCGACGTCCTGCTCGGCTACGTCACCTGCCGCGATCCGGAGCTGGCCGCCGCCGTGCGCGGCTGGCGCAAGACCGTCGGCGCGATCCCCGGCCCGATGGAGGCCTGGCTCGCCCACCGCTCCCTGGCCACCCTCCCGCTGCGCGTCGACCGGCAGGCCCGGACCGCCCTCGCGCTCGCCGGGGCGCTGCGCGACCGGCCCGAGGTCACCGGGGTGCGCCACCCCGGGCTGCCGGACGATCCGGCGCACCCGGTCGCGGCCGGGCAGATGCGCGGCGGGCGCTTCGGCTGCGTGGTCTCGTTCACCCTGCCCGGCAAGGAGCACGCGGAGCGGTTCCTGACCGCGCTGCGGCTGGTCGACGACGCCACCAGCTTCGGCGGCGTGCGCTCCACCGCCGAGCGGCGCGGCCGCTGGGGCGGCGACGCGGTGGCCGAGGGCTTCATCCGCTTCTCGGTGGGCGCCGAGGACCCGGACGATCTGGTCGCGGATGTGCTGCGTGCGCTCGATGAGGCGCGTGACGGCGACTGAAGGGGGCCGAAGGCGGCCGAAACTCGCCGTGCGGCTCGCGCGCGGGTACGCCTGACGGGCGTCTCAAGCCTCCCCCCTCGTGGCTTGAGACGCCCCGGTTCTTCTCGTGGAGAACCGCTTGAACAAGGCTAGTTGACTCAGCGTCAGTGTCCAATCACAGTAGCGACATGGACCTATCGGCATATTTATAGTTGGCATGCGGCGGGGGTGCGTCGAGGCGAGGGGAACCGCATGGATCTGGCCCTCTTACGCACGTTTGTCACGGTGCACCGCGCCGGGTCCTTCACCCGTGCCGCCGCGCTGCTCGGACTCTCCCAGCCCGCCGTCACCGGCCAGATCCGCACCCTGGAGCGGCAGCTGGGGCGGCCGCTGTTCCTCCGTACGGCGCGCGGTGTCATCCCCACCACCGTCGGGGAGGAGCTGGCCCACAAGACCGCCCCGCACCTCGACGCGCTCGTGGAGATCACCGAGGCCGGGCTGGACGACCACTCCCCGCTGCGCACCCTGCACCTCGCCGGTCCCCCGGAGTTCACCGCGCTGCGCGCCCTGCCCGCGCTCACCACGCTCGTCACCCAGGGGCTCGCGCTGCGGTGCGCGTTCGGCAGCTCCGAGGAGCTGTTCAAGGGGCTCGGGGCGGGCCACCACGACCTGGCCATCACCACCGCCCGGCCGCGCGGACGGCCCCTGGCCGCCACCCCGCTGTGCGACGAGGAGCACGTGCTGATCGCGTCCCCGCGCTGGGCGGCCCGGCTCGGCGGCTCAGCCGTCCTCCAGGTCAAGGGCGCGAGCGCGCTGGAGGCGCTGCCCGTGGTCGAGGTCCACGAGAGCCTGCCGCTGGTCAGCCGCTACTGGTCGGCCGTCTTCGACACCCGCCCGGTCACCTCCGGCACGGTCATCGCGCCCGATCTGCGGGCGGTGCTGGCGTGCGTCGCGGAGGGCGCCGGGCTCGGCGTACTGCCGCGCTACCTGTGCATGGACGCCCTCGACGCCGGGGAGGTGGTGGCGCTGCTCAACCCGCCGGTGCCGCCGCTGCGCACCTATTTCCTGGTCGTGCGGACCGGTGGGCTCGCGGTGCCGCACGTCGCCCGGGCGCACGAGTGGCTGCTGCGCGCCGCTGTCGACTGGTGAGCCTCTGTCGGCTGGTGAGTATGGGGTTTCAGCCGGGGACGGCTGCGGCAGATGTCCTGCATGACCGAACGACCCGTGGTCAAACGCACCGCCCGCGCCATCCTGCTCGACGGCGACACCGACCCGCGGATGATCCTGATCAAGCGGACCAAGCCCGGTCAGGAGCCGTACTGGATCACCCCCGGCGGCGGGGTGGAGCCCGAGGACACCACCGTCGTCCAGGCCCTGCACCGCGAGGTGGACGAGGAGCTGGGCGCGAAGGTGACGGATGTGGTCCCCGCCTTCGTCGACACCGTCCCGCACCCGGACGGGGGCGCACCGGACGGCGTCAAGGTGCAGCACTTCTTCGTGTGCAGACTCGCCTCGATGGACCTCAGCAGGCGGCACGGCCCGGAGGTCGAGGAGCCCTGCGGGGAGTACGAGGTCGTACGGATCCCGTTCACCCGCGAGGGGATCGCCTCCGTCGGGATGGTGCCGCCGTCGCTGCGCGCCTATCTCGACGCCAACGTCGAGGGCGTGCGGGCGCTGCTCGCGGACGACCTCGGCTGACCTGCGCTGGCCTGTTCCGACCAGCCTTCCTCAAGGCTGATCAGCGGAACCAGCCGCTGAACGGCTGCGGTCCCTTCTCGGCCGCCCGTCGGCGCGCCTCGGCGAGCACCCGCTCGGCCTCTTCCAGCCACTCCTCGGGGCGCGCCGGGCGCTCGGCAGGGGGCGTACGGCGTCCCTCGCGCGCCTCGGCGGCGGCGCCGAAGAAGTCGCCGCCCTTCCGCTTGACGTCGTCCGTCCCCCAGGCCCGGCCCTGCTCCGGCTCACGGGGCCGGTCGGTGCGCGGCCCGTCCCCGGCGCGGCCGCGCCCCCGCGCGGGCACCTTCTGGAGGTGGGGAATGTGCTTGGCGCAGTGGATGTACGCCTCCTCGACGGCCACCTCGACCCAGACGACCGCACGGCGGCCCGGCACCGGGTCGACCGGCAGGCCGGGGTGGCGGGAGCGCATCTCGTCGTCCTCGACCACCCGGGCCCGGCCGTTGACGTGCAGCCCGATGCGGTCGCGGAAGAAGTCGACCATCAGGATGCCGACGTGCGGGTTCTCCTCGATGTTGCCGAGGCTGGCCAGCACGCCGTTCCCCCGGTACTCGGGGTAGGCGAGGGTGCGTCCGTCGAGCACTTCGAGAAAGCCGGGCGGCCCGGCGCGGAAGGTGCTGTCGCACTCCCCGTGCCGGTCGGAGGTGGCCAGGAAGAACATCTCCTGGCGCCCGATGAACTCCCGCATCCGCACATTGAGGTGGTCCAGCACCTGCTCGTCGTAGAAGCGGTCGGCGCGATCGGCCGTGCCCAGGCGCTGCTGGAGGCGATGCTCGCCGTCGCTCCCCGGACGGCCCGTGCGTTCCAGGCGCTCCGCACGGTGGCCGGGTGCCGCGGCAGCCGCCCGCTCGTGCCCGACGTCGTCCACAGTTCCTCGTCCCCGTTCTGCTGTCGCCGTCTGTCTGCTGCTTCCCGGCTACTCCGCCGCCGCCATCAGTTCTTCGATGGAGTCGTGCCGTATGCGGTGGGACGGGACGCCGATGCCCATCAGCGCGTCCACACCGCTGCGGATCATTCCGGGCGGGCCGGAGAGATAGGCATCGAACGCGTTCCACGGGCCGTATTGCCGCACGGCGTCGGGAAGTCTGCCGCTGAGCCCGCTCGTCGGCCCGTCGGAGACCACCGGCCGGACCGAGAGCCAGGGGTGCCGCTGGGCGAGCCGCAGCATGGTGTCGATGTCATAGAGGTCGTGGTCGCTGCGGGCGCCGTAGAAGACCTCGACCGCCCGCTGGCGGCCGTGCTCGGCGACGTCCTCGACCAGCGCCTTGATCGGCGCGATGCCGGTGCCGCCGCCCAGGCACAGCAGCCCGTTGTCGGTCGAGTGGTCGACCGTCATCGAACCGGCGGGCGGGCCGAGCCGGATCACATCGCCGGGGCGCGCGCGGTGCACCAGCGCGGAGGAGACCCATCCGGCCGGTACCGCCTTCACGTGGAAGGACAGCAGGCCGTCGGCGCGGGGCGCGGAGGCGAAGGAGTAGTGCCGCCACACCCGCGGCCACCAGGGGGTCTCCACCGAGGTGTACTGGCCCGCGAGAAAGGGGTACGGCTGGTCCGGGCGGACGGTGACGACGGCGATGTCGGCCGTGCGCGGCTCGTGCCCGACGACCTCGGCCTGCCACCACGCGGGCGCGCGCAGCTCGTCCTCGGCCGCCGCGTCGATCATGATCTGGGAGATCGCGGTGTAGGCCCGGACCCATGCCGCCTCGGCCTCGTCGCTCCAGGTGTTGGTCGCGTACCGGGTGAGCGCGGCGAGCAGGCACTCGCCGACGGCCGGATAGTGCTCGGGCTGGGTGCCGTACTTGCGGTGCCCGCGGCCGAGCCGGGAGAGGAAGTCGCCGAGGATGTCGGGGTCGTCGATGAGCCGGGCCGCGGTGAGGATCGCCTTGAACAGCCGGTCGCGCTGGGCGTCCATGGCGGCCGGGAAGAGCGGCCGCAGCTCGGGGTGCTGGACGAAGAGCAGCGCGTAGAAGTACGAGGTGACCTTGTCGCTCACCGGCTCGATCTCGGCCATGGTGCGGCGCAGCAGGATCGCGTCGGGCGAGGCGGTCTCGGGAGCGGTGAAGACGGATTCGGCGGCGGGCCGCGCGCCCTGCGGGGCCGGTCCCTCGTCGGGGCGCTGATGCTCCTCGCGGCCGGCCTCGGGCGGCACCGCGGACGCCGGCGGCACCGCGGACGCGGGGGCGACGGGGGATGCGG
>NZ_RIBZ01000765.1:0-10665 GCF_003721215.1 Streptomyces botrytidirepellens | reverse complement strand
GCCCCCACGAACACCCCACCCACGCCCGTGACGGCGGTCCCCGCCATCACCCCCATCCCCCCGGCCATCACGGCGAACGCCGCGAGGCCGCGGGAACTCCGGACACCGAGGCGATTCATGGCGCGTTGCCCTTCGCGGCGGATACGTCGTACGCACTGAACCCTAGGCGACACGCCGGGTATGCGCCCTTTTGTCGCATCCGAAGGAGTGCCCACGCCCCCGGCCCGCGCCGATGCCGACCCCATGGGAGGCTCTGTTCGCATGACGCGCACGACGCCCGAGCGGCCGGTCGATATCGAAGCGATGTTTCCGGAACTCGCCGAACACCGCAGGACGACCACCCGTCTGCACCCTCGGCCGGGCTCCCCGGAGCGGGATGAGAGCTCGGTGGCGGGCCCGTTCCTCTGGCCCGCCGACGAGCCGTGGCCCCTGTGCGAGGCCGTCCACGAGAAGGGCCGCGGGGAGCTGCTGTCCGACGTACGGCTGGAGCGCCGGATCCTCGACGAGGCGTGGCGGAGGGACTCGCCGCGTGGGCCGTCGGAGGCGGAACGCGCAACGCTCGCCGGTCTTGCGGAGGGCCTCCACCTCCCGGAGCTGCGGGACGACGCCTCGATCCCCCTGCTTGCCGCGGCCCAGCTCTTCACCCGGGACATCCCGGATCTGACCGGCCCCGAGGGGTGCGATCTGCTCCAGGTCTTCTGGTGCCCGTTCGAGGTGCACGGACCGGAACGGACGATGGACGTGCGGCTGAAGTGGCGGCGGTCGCAGGACGTGGGGGACGCGCTCACGGACAATCCGGAGCCGGTCGTTGTGGGACGGGCGGAATGCGTCCCGAATACGTGCGTACTCCACCCGGAGCAGGTCGTCGAGTACGAGTGGCCCGAACTGTTGAGCGGGGACGTGCAGGAAAGGATCGACGCCTGGGAGGAGGAACTCATGGACGCGGCCGCGGAAGAGGACACGTACGAACTCACCTACACGGGCGACCTGTCCATCGCGCCGGGCTGGAAGGTCGGCGGCTTCGCCCGGTGGGGGCTCACGGGCCCAGCCCGGATCGACTGCTCCTGCGGCGCTCCCATGCGTCCTCTGCTGACCGTCAGCGACCAGGAATGGAACGGAGGTTCACTGACGTGGGTGCCTCTGGAGGACCGGGAAATCGTGGACGTGATGGGAGCGAACGACCCCACCGGCGTATACGTCGGGCGCGGTCAGATGCGCATCTTCACGTGCCCTGTTGACCCCACGCACCCCCACCAGATCAACTTCCAGTAATCGGCGGCTACGAGAGTGGGGATATGGACGAGGCGGGCGGGTTCGGGGATCCGTGGGAGGGCGTGGACGCCGGGGGTGTGGCGGAGGCTGCTCGGCGGCAGGGGGAGCGGTCGGTGCCCGGGGTGGGGGACATGGCGGCGTATCTCGATGCGCAGGTCGCCGACGCCTCCCACCGGGAGGTCATCGGCCCGCTGCTGGACGGCGGGGGTGCGAGTGGGGTCGTCGTGCGGCGGGGTGCGGTGATCGCGTCGTGGGGGGATCCGGCGCGGGTGGAGATGGCGTACAGCGCGACGAAGAGCGTGCTGGCGCTGGTGGCGGGCGTGGCTCATGACGACGGGTTGCTGGAGCTGGACGAGCCGGTCCGAGCGCGGGTCGGGCTGCCGCAGTTCGACGGGGCCCAGGGGCGGGCCGTCACCTGGCGTCATCTGCTGGACCAGACGAGCCAGTGGGAGGGCGAGCTGTGGGGCAAGCCGACGTCGGTCGACGCGCAGAGCACGCGGGAGGGTACCGAGTCGGCGGGCGGGCCGCCCGGTGCGGGGTGGGCGTACAACGACGTCCGGGTGAATCTGACCGCCCTCGCGCTCACGGTCCTGTTCCGCCGCGCGCTGCCGGATGTGCTGCGGGAGCGCGTCATGGCGCCGATCGGGGCGTCGTCGTCCTGGTCCTGGCACGGTTACGCCGACGCGTTCGTGGACCTCGACGGCAGCCGGGTGCCGGTGGTCTCCGGCGGCGCCCACTGGGGCGGCGGGCTGTGGATCAACGCGCTCGACCTGGCCCGCCTCGGGCAGCTGTGCCTGCGCGGCGGCCGCTGGGGGCACACCCGGGTCGTCTCCGCCCGCTGGATCGAGCACATGTGGACGCCGTGCCGGGTCAAGCCGAACTACGGGCTGTCCTGGTGGCTCAACGACCACCGCACGGTATGGCCGACGGCCCCGGCGACCGGGCGCTGCGCCCGCGGCAACGGGGGCGGCCACCTGCTGTGGGTCGACCCGGCCCGGGACCTGGTCATCAGCTCCCGCTGGGGTGCTCACGTGGAGAGCCTGCTCGCCGCGGTGTCGGAGGCGGTCCAACCCGCGCCGGTCAGCGCGTCGGCGTGAGGGGCTGGGCGGCCGAGGGGAAGGCGCGGCGGGCGAGGGCCGCGGCGGTGGTCAGGCGGGTGAGGGCGGGGCGGAGGGCGCGGGGGCGGTAGGGGGCGTTCCAGGCGTAGGGGAAGGACGCCTTGTCGGGGGTGAGGAGGTTCGTCGTCTCGTCGCAGGCCAGGATCGCGATCAGCCAGCGGCGTACGGCGCGGTGGAAGGCGGGGGTGAGGGGGCGGGGGGCCAGGAGCCAGTCGCGGGACTGGGTGCTGACCGCCTGCTGGTAGGTCGTCTCGTCGTAGCGCTGCCAGGGCGACTCCGGGGTGATCGGGTGCAGGCCGTAGTCCATGGCGGTGAGGGGGGCCAGGGCGGTGCGGAGGGTGCCGTGGTCGGCGCTGGGGAGGAGTTCGCAGATGATCCAGGGGCGGTGGCGGCGGATGGTGGCGAGGGCGCCGGTCAGGACGTCCGCCTCGTAGGTCTCGACGTCGACCTTGATGAGGTGGGGGACGAGGCCGCGATCCTCGGTGAAGGCGTCCACCGTGGTGACCGGGACGGTCACCGATTCGGTGTGCTTGCGGTGGGCCGGGTTGAGGGAGTTCGAGGACTCCGACTTGTGGGAGAAGTACAGCTCCGCGGTGCCGGGTTCGGAGGAGAGCGCGGTCTGCTGCACCTCGTAGTCGAGGGCGTTGCAGTGGCGGATGCGGCGGCAGAGGGCGGCGGTCTGCGGGGTGGGTTCGAAGGCGATGGTGTGCGGGCCGCCGGGGCGCCGCCCGTAGACCGCGTCGACCAGGGCCGAGTACAGCCCGATGTGCGCCCCGATGTCGTACACCGCGCCGCCCGCCGGGGCCTGTCCGGCGAGGGCCAGCAGGGTGGCCTGGGTGGTGGGTTCGTAGCCTGCCAGGCCGGAGCGGCGCAACTGCCGCTGGACCGCGGTCTGTTTGCGGCTGAGCACATTGAGCGCGCGGGGGTACGGGCCGCTGGAGGCCAGGACGTCCGGGTTCAGCGGGAGGGTGATGGCGAGGGGCATGGCTGCCGCGGCTCCTGTCGGGTGACGGCCCGCTCCAGCGGGCTGGGGACGGGGAAGTAGGCGTCGAGGAAGGGGCCGAGCAGGGCCAGTTGACCGGCCAGGTCGTGTTCGGAGGAGACCGTGTCGTTGAGGCAGAACGCCTGGCAGTGGCGCGACCGCAGCAGTCTCGCGAGCCGGTTGTCGATGGTGGGCCGGGCGAGGTCGAAGTAGTCGTAGCGCAGCTGGGCCGGGACCGCGCGGCCGGTGAGGAACGCGTAGTAGTGGTGCAGGGAGGACGGCAGGGAGACGTCCGAGGTGGAACGCACCCGGTTGGCCATGGTGGCGCGGATCGGTTCCGGGAACTCCCGCTCGATCTCGGCGAGGACGCTGGTGCGCACGGCGTGCGGGGTGTGCTTCATCTTCTGGGTGACGGTCGCCCCGAACCGGCCCTCCAGCAGCCGCCGGTTGTTCTTGCCCGCCGCCGATACGGGGACGTCCAGCTGGTCGGCGGGGGCCAGCGGGATGAGCGCGCGGGAGGGGAAGAACTTGGTGACGCCGTTGGCGAGGAAGAAGTCCTGCGGGGTGACGGGCGAGCCTAGGAAGACGTCGTCGTTGAAGTAGAGGAAGTGTTCGGCGAGGCCCTTGATGTGGTGCAGCCGGGTCTCGATGGCGTGCGAGTTGAACGTGGGCAGCACGGTCGGGTCGTCGAAGATCTCCTGGTGGTCGACGACGGTGATGCCGGGGTGGTCGAGCGCGAGCCAGTCGGGCACCTGGCGGTCCGTCACGATGTAGATGTGCCGCACCCAGGGGGCGTACAGGTGGAGCGAGCGCAGGGAGTAGCGCAGCTCGTCGCGGTTGGCGTAGCGGGCGGCGTTGGCGGCCTGCTCGTGGTAGCCCGCCTCCGTGTTGGTCACGGCGGCGCGCCGCCGCTGCCACTGCGGGTCCGAGCCGTCGACCCAGGTGTAGACGACGTCGATGGGGAAGCGGACCTCGTCCGGCAGCCGGGTGGTGAACTCGGGGCGCGTACGGACGAGGGGGCCCGGGGACCAGCCCTCGGCCGGGGCGAGCCGGGTGAACATGTGGTCCGGTGCGCGGACGGCGTCGCCCGTGAGCGGTACGGAGGCGGTCGTGCGGTTGGGGCGCGGGGCGTGGAGGATCTCGGCGGTGCCTCCGCCCGGTTCCGGGTGCGCCGGGGCTTCCGCCGGGGCGCGGTCCCAGAACTCGATGTCGCAGCCGTGTGACGAGCCCAGGACCAGGTCCCCGCGCGGGGTGGTGTGGAAGCGGGTGAAGCGGACGACGGGCGCGGCGGCCAGGGCGCGCCAGGCGCGGGCCGTGGCGCCGAGGCGCAGCGGGGCCGCCCCGCCCTTGCGCGGGGGCAGCGAGACGTAGCCCGCCTCGCGTTCGCACAGCTCGCCGAGCGCGGTCACCACCGCCGTCCGCTGGTCCGCCCGTACGCCCACGGCGGAGGCGACGTTGCTGTAGCAGCGGACGACGAAGTGGTCGAGCCGCGCCCGGTCCAGCGCCTCGCACACCAGCCGCAGGTTCTCGGCGCGCGCGAACAGCGGGGTGGGCGTGCGGACGACGGTCGCGATCCGGGTCCCGCGGTCGTCGGCGATCACCATGCGGTCCGGTGCGGACAGCAGCCCCGTACGCACCAGCCGCCCCAGCCGCCGCCGCGCCCAGCGCAGCCGTAGGGCACCGGAGGTGAGGGACAGCCGACCCAGCCCGTGCAGGGCCGCGCGGCGCAGCTCGACACCGGTCATGGCGATGACCGCGCGGCGGATCCGCAGCGGGACCGTACGCCGGTAGCCGCGCACCAGGGGCGGATCGGCGAGCCACGGGGGTCGGGGGGCGGCGGGCGGTGCGGTGAGGGGCATCGTGCGTCCTGGGGCGGGCGGCGCGGGATGGGTGGTTCCTCACACCATCATCTGAACGCCTCCCGGATGGCCCGGCGGCATGGCGGGCCACCCCCAAAGTGCCCCCGTTCGGCCCAGCGGGTCCGTCGGCCGCCCCGGCGGACGGGCCCCGGTGGGCGGGGCGCCCCCGGTGGACGGGAACGGCCCGGCGCCCCTTTCGGGAGCCGGGCCGCAGCCGCTGTGGGTCGGGGCGCTTCAGGTGGGCTACTTCACCGCGCCCGCCATCACGCCTGCCACGAACTGCCGCTGGAAGGCGAAGAAGACGGCCAGCGGGATGATCATCGAGACGAACGCGCCGGGGCCCAGGATGTCGATGTTGTTGCCGAACTGCCGGACCTGCTGCTGGAGCGCCACCGTGATCGGCGGGTTGCCGCTGTCCGCGAAGATCAGGGCGACCAGCATGTCGTTCCAGACCCAGAGGAACTGGAAGATGCCGAGCGAGGCGATCGCCGGGGCGCCCAGCGGCATGACGACGCGGAAGAACAGCCGCAGCTCGCCCGCGCCGTCCAGGCGGGCCGCCTCCAGCAGCTCCCGCGGGATCTCGGCGAAGAAGTTCCGCAGCAGGAAGATCGCGAAGGGCAGGCCGAAGGCGGTGTGGAAGAGCACGACGCCGGTCGTGGTCTGGAAGATGCCGATCTCGCCGAAGAGCTTGGCGACCGGGATCAGGGCGACCTGGACCGGGACGACCAGCAGGCTGACGACGATCAGGAACCACCAGTCGCGGCCGGGGAAGTCCATCCAGGCGAAGGCGTACCCGGCCAGCGCGCCGAAGATGACCACCAGGAGGGTCGCCGGGATCGTGATGGCGAGGGTGGTCCACAGCGAGTCGGTGATCTGCTGGTTGCTCAGGAGCTTGTCGTACGCGTCGAAGGTCAGCTGCGACGGGTCGCTGAAGACCTTCCACCACCCCGAGATGTCCACCTGCGACGGGTCGCGCAGGGAGGACAGCAGCAGCCCCGCCGTCGGCATCAGCCAGAAGAGTCCGATGAGGACGAGGGCGACCTGCACCACCCCGCCCCCGGCCCGTTCCGCGATCCGCCCGACCAGGGACCGCTTCGCCTGTACGACCGTGTCCGCGCTGGTCATCGGCGGCTCTCCCTTCGAATCCGGCGGATGTTGACGAACATGACGGGCAGGACCAGCAACAGCAGCAGCACGGCGATCGCGCTGCCGAGGCCCTGGTTGACGTCGGTCCCGAAGGACGACTGGAAGAGCTGGAGCGCGAGGACGTTGGCGTCGTCCTGCGAGGGGCCCGGCGCGATGATGTAGACCAGGTCGAAGATCTTCATCACGTTGATCATCAGCGTGACGACGACGACCGAGAGCACCGGCGCCAGCAGCGGCACGGTGACCCGCCGGAAGACCTGCCACTCGTTGGCGCCGTCCATCCGCGCGGCCTCCATCAGCTCACGCGGGACGCCCGCGAGCCCCGCCGCGATGAGCACCATGGCGAAGCCCGCCCAGATCCAGACGTACGAACCGATGATGGCGGGGGTGACGAGGGACGGGCCGAGCCAGTCGATGCCGTTGTACGGCGCGGAGAAGTTCCAGGCGGGCAGCCGCAGCTGGGCGCCCTCGGCCTTGGCGGGGAGGGTGTACGTACCGTCCGCGGCCGATGTCGTCTTCGCGACGACCTTGCCGTCCTTGACCGCCTCGATCTTGAGGTCGGCCATTGCCTTCTCGCCCTTGTCGATGGCCCCTTCCTTGCCAAGACCGCCCTTGGTGAAGTCGAACCAGACGGTGCCGGTGACCTTCCCGGCCTCGGGCCGCGCGGCCCGGGCGTCCTGCGCGCCGCTGATGTCGTCGCGCTTGGCGGCGACCAGCGGAATCGAGGTGGGGGACCCGGCGCGGACGGTGTCCTGGGTGGTGAAGGAGCCGTTGGAGGACTCCGTCAGCCCGGCGGTCGGACGCGGATGGGCGCCGGGGAAGGGCGGCGAGGCGCTGAAGGAGTCATGCACGCCCACCCACATGGCGTTGGCCACGCCCTTGTCCGGGTCCTGTTCGTACACCAGCCGGAAGATGATGCCCGCGGCCAGCATCGAGATCGCCATCGGCATGAAGACGATCAGCTTGAACGCGGTGGCCCAGCGCACCCGCTCGGTGAGCACGGCGAAGATCAGGCCGAGCGCGGTGGAGATGGTCGGCGCCAGGATCAGCCAGATGATGTTGTTCTTGATCGCCGTCTTGGTGGCGTCGTCGGAGAACATCTCCGTGTAGTTGTCCAGGCCGACGAAGCCGTTGCCGCTGGCGTCGAAGAAGCTGCGGTAGACGGAGTAGCCGATCGGATAGACGACGAGCGCGCCGAGCAGCGCCAGCGCGGGCAGCAGGAACACCGCCGCCAGCCAGGGCCGGGTGCCCAGGACGCTCTTCCTCTTCTTGGCGATGCGTGGTGTGGCGGGTGGGGAGGACGACGCCCGGCCAGGTGTGGCCGCGCCGCCCGCAGTCGCGGTCGACATGATGTGGATCTCCCGGTCGAGTCGTCAGTTCTTGTACGCCTTGGCGGCATCGGCTTCCAACTGGCGCTGGATTCCTTCCACGTTCCTCGGGTTCTTGAGGAAGTCCTGGAGCGCCTTCCATTCGCCCTGGGCGGGCTTTCCGCCGAAGGAGGCCGGGGCCTGGTCGGACATGTCGAACCGGAAGTCATTGCCCGCCGCGATGAGCGCCTTGGCGATGTCGCGCATCGGGTCATTGGGATACGCGCTGAATTTGACGTGTCTGTTGGCCGAGATGAACCCGCCGGACTGGGCCCAGATGGTCGCGGCGTCGGGCGAGGCCAGGAACGTCAGCAGCGCCTGCGCGGCCTTGCTGTTCTTCAGCGCCACGCCCACGTCGCCGCCGGTCACCACCGGTGGCTTGGCGCCCACCGCCGGGAACGGGAACACCTTCGCGTCCCCGCCGAGTTCCGCGCCCGCGTCCGAGACGTTGGCCGCGACGAAGTCGGCCTCGAAGACCATGCCCGCGTCGGGCTCGGCGGCATTGCCGAACGCCTTGGTGACCGAATCCGGGAACGCGGTCTGGAGCGCGCCGCTCCGGCCGCCCGCGACCAGGCCCTTGGTGCCCCACAGCTGGGCGAGCGTTTCGAGCGCCTTCTTGACGGACGGGTCGGTCCACTTGATTTTGTGCTGGGCGAGCTGGTCGTACTTCTTCGGCCCCGCCTGGGAGAGGTAGACGTTCTCGAACCAGTCGGTCAGCGTCCAGCCGTCCTGGCCGCCGACCGCGACCGCGTCGGTGCCGGAATCCGAGATCAGCTGGGCCTGGGCCAGGAATTCCTTCCAGGTCTTCGGCTCCTTCGCCCCCGCATAGTCGAAGGCCGAGGTGTTGTACCAGATCAAGGACTTGTTGCTGGCCTTGAAATACACCCCGTACTGCTTGCCGTCGTACGAGCCGAGATCCTGCCAGCCCTTGGCGAAGTTCTTGTTCACCTCCGCCTTGGCGGCGGCGTCGAGCGGTTTCGCCCAGCCCTTCTGCGCGAATTCGCGCATGACCCCGACCTGGCCGACCATCGCCACATCCGGCGGCGAGCCGCCCGCGATCTTCGAGCCCACGAAGCCCGCCATGTCGTCACCGCTGGGCACGAAGGAGACCTTGGCGCCGGTGCGCTTCTCGAACTCCTTCAGCACCTTGGTGAAGTTCTCCTGCTCGGTGCCCGTCCAGACGGCGGTGACCTGGAGCTTCTGGCCCTTGAGGCTGGGCAGCTTGACGGTGACCGGCACCGGGCCGCCGCTGACCGTGTCCCCGTCGTCGCTGCCGCAGCCCGCGGCGGTGACCATGAGCGCTCCCGCCGATGCCGCGGCCAGCGCGGCTCGTGCGGTTCGCTTCTCCCGCTTCCTGTTCCTGCGAAGCGATTTCTGCATCCCCGTTTCCCTCCGATGCCGACCGCCTCGCGCGCGGCCGTGTCCCGTGCGACAGTCCTACGCCCGGTCACCCAACGTGGCAATACTGTTTTCGGCGTTCACTCACGGTCGTGACCGGGCCGTGATGAACACCTAAACGCAAAGGGGGAGCGGAACGGACAGATCCGTAATCGGTTAAAGCGTCAATGAAGTCGTGGGGTGGATGGGGCGAGTGGTGCGGCCGTGGTGCGGACGGACGTTGTGCGGCCCGCCCGCCCCGGTTGTCCGTACGACGGTCAGATCAGCGGTCAGATCAGCGCGGGCGCGGTCGGCGCGTCCGCCGACTGCGCGGCGCGCTGGAGCGCGCTGGCGAGCAGCGCCAGATCCGTCGGCCCGTTGCCCAGCTCGCGCAGCGGGCGGCGGGCCGGGGGATCGCCCATCCGCTCCCACTCCAGCGGTACGACCGTCGGCCGCTGGGTCGCGGTACGCGGTATCCGCCCGGTGACCCGGCCCGCCTGGAACGGGGTCGCCGCCGCGTCGTCGGGCCGCAGCAGACGGCCGCGGCCGGGAGCGTGCTCACCGCCGGACTCGGCGGACGCGTCCGAGGCGTGGGGCTCCGCCTCCGGCCGCTCGGACGAGGAGGGGCCCAGCGGGCGGGGCTCCAGGACGATCCGCAGCCCGGCCCGCTCGACCGCCGCCGTATCCGCCGTACGGTCCGGTCGGCCGGACGCCGCCACCAGATGGACGCCCAGATGGGCGCCGTCCCGGGCGATCGCCTCCAGCGCGCGCACCACCGAACCGGCCGCCGGGCGGCCGGGGCTGCCGAGGGCCGGGGCCACCAGCGCGTCGAAGTCGTCGACGAGGACGACGAGGCGGGGGAAGGGACGCGGGGTTTCTGTGCTGCGCGCCTCGGGGGCGTGCTGGTCCTGGCCACGCTGGGGGCGCAGCCTCAGCGTCGTACTGGGCGGCGGGTCGATGTCGCCGGGGGAGCGGGGCGCGATCACCCGCGGGGGAGCGCCGCCGGGCGCGCCCGTACCCTCCCGGAGCCGGGTGTGCCAGGTGACGAAGTCCAGTCGGCCCAGCAGCTCGGCCCGGCGCTTCAGCTCCGAGCTGAGCGCCTGCGCGAACTCCCGCATCCGCACCGGGTCGGAGGCCGCCAGATACGTCGACACGTGCGGCAGATCCGTGCACACCCGCAGCCCCTCGCCGCGCTCCGCGCCGCCGCTCGCCCCCGCGCCGTCGAGGAGCACCAGCTCCAGCCGGTCGGGTCGTTCGGCGGCCGCGAGCGAGGCGGCCAGCGACCGCAGCAGCTCCGTCTTGCCGGTGCCCGGCCCGCCGTCGATCAGCAGATGCGGGCCGTCGGCGGCCAGATCGACGGCGACCGGTCCGCGCGGCCCGGCGCCCAGCACCGCGAGCGCCCGGCCACCCGCCGGAACCTCGTCAGCGGCGGCCGCCCAACGCGCCATCAGCGACGCGGGGGTGGCCCGGGCGAGCCCCAACTCGTCCAGCAGGCGGGCCGAGTCGGGCAGCGGGGCCGACACCTGGCGCCCCGGGCCGCCCTC
>NZ_RIBZ01000764.1:0-10585 GCF_003721215.1 Streptomyces botrytidirepellens | reverse complement strand
GTCGCTGCGGCCGCCCTCGCCGCGCTGGGGCTGCGGTGCGCCGCGGCGTGGCGGGACGGGCTGCGCTGGCGCGCGGTCCTCGCCGCGGCGTTCCGGTCGGTGCCGGGGCAGCCGCTCGCCCCCGTACTGCTGGCCGGGTCCACGGCCGCCGCCGCGGTCCTGCTGACCATGTCCCCCGTCCTGCTGCTGGTCGTCCTCGGCCCGCTCGTGCTCGCAGCGACCGCCACCGACGCCTGGCGCCCGCTGCACCCGTGCACCCGCTGAAGCCTCCGGAAATGGTTCGCCAGACGGCTCGGCGCTCTGCTTGGCTCGCCCCATGAGTGATCTTCGAATCCGCCATGCCACCCCCTCGGACGTCGACACCGTGCTCGCCTTCTGGCGCGAGGCCGCGGAAGGAACGAGCATCAGCGACGACCGGGACGGGGTGGCCCGGCTGATCGCCCGGGACGCCGAGTCGCTGCTGCTGGCCGAGCGGGACGGGACGCTCGCCGGGACCGTCATAGCGGGCTTCGACGGCTGGCGCTGCCATCTGTACCGGCTCGCCGTCCACCCCGCCCACCGCCGCCGGGGCGTGGCGACCGCGCTGCTGGACGCGGCCGAGGAGCGGTTCGCGGCGCTGGGCGGGCGGCGCGGGGACGCCATGGTGCTCGACGAGAACGCGCTCGCCCACCACGCGTGGAGCGCGGCCGGGTACGCCCGGGAGCCGCAGTGGAGCCGCTGGGTGAAGCCGCTGACGCCCTGACGCGGGCCTTTGCCCCGGCGCGGGCCTTTGCCGCGCCCTTACGATGAGAGTGCGCGGCGTCTCCCGCCGCGCGCTCCTCCGGGCCCTGCCGGATCATGGGACGGAGGTGAACCGATGACCGAAGTCCTCCTCCTGGTCGTGGCGCTCCTGCTGGCGCTCGCATGCGGCGCCTTCGTGGCGGCGGAGTTCTCGCTGACCACGGTCGAGCGCAGCGAGCTGGAGCAGGCGGTGGAGCGCGGCGAGCGCGGTGCGGCGAGCGCGCTGAAGGCCGTGCGCGGGCTGACGTACCAGCTCTCCGGCGCGCAGCTCGGCATCACCGTCACCAATCTGGTCGTGGGCATGCTCGCCGAGCCGTCCATCGCCGCGCTGCTGGGCGGGCCGCTCACCGCGCTCGGGGTGCCCCGCTCCGCGTCCCACTCGGTGGCCCTCGTGATCGGCACCGCCCTGTCGACGGTGGTGATGATGGTGGTCGGCGAGCTGGTCCCCAAGAACTGGGCGATCTCCCGTCCGCTGCCGGTCGCGCGGGCCGTCGCCACTCCGCAGCGCGTCTTCAGCGCGGCCTTCCGCCCGCTGATCGGCCACCTCAACAACACCGCCAACCACCTGGTGCGCCGGATGGGCCTGGAGCCCACCGAGGAGCTGGCGTCGACGCGCGGCCCGCAGGAGCTGATCGCGCTGGCCCGGCACTCCGCGAAGGAGGGCTCGCTGGAGGAGGACACCGCGGAGCTGTTCGTCCGCACCCTCAATCTGGGCGGGCTGACCGCGCAGAACGTGATGACGCCCCGGGTGCAGGTGATCGCGCTGGACGTACGGGCCACCGCCGAGGACGTGGCCAACGCGACCCGCGCCACCGGCCTGTCCCGCTTCCCCGTCCACCGCGACAGCCTGGACGCGGTGGCCGGCATCGTCCACATCAAGGACGTCCTCGCGATCCCCGCCGAGGCGCGGCCGCGCCATCCGGTGTCCGAGCTGATGCACGAGGCCCTGCTGGTCCCCGAGTCGCTCACCGTGGACCGGCTGCTGGACCGGCTCTCGGTCAGGCGCAGCATGGCCGTGGTCATCGACGAGTACGGCGGCACGGCCGGGGTCGTCACCCTGGAGGACATCGTCGAGGAGGTGGTCGGCGAGGTACGCGACGAGCACGATCCGCACGAGACCCCGGGCCTGGTCCCGGCGGGCGAGGACGCCGAGGGCCGGGCGGTGTACGACGCGGAGGGCGCCGCCCGGGTCGATCAGCTGGAGGCGATCGGGCTGCGAGTGCCCCCGGGGCCGTACGAGACGCTGGCCGGGCTGATCGCGGCCGAGCTGGGCCGCATCCCGGTCGTGGGCGACACGGTCCGGTCGGAGGGCTGGCGGATGGAGGTGGTGAACGCGGCGGGCCACCGCGCCGCCCGGGTACGGCTGCACGCCCCGCTCCCCCATGACCACGGCCTGGGCCACTGGCGGGACCACGGTCGGGGCCGGGACCGGGGCCGGGACGACGGCGGGGCGGGCCCATGATCGCCGTCCAACTGCTGATCGGCCTGCTGACGCTGGTCGCGAACGCCTTCTTCGTGGGCGCCGAGTTCGCCCTGATCTCGGTGCGGCGCAGCCAGATCGAACCGTACGCCGAGCGGGGCGACCGCCGGGCGCGGGCCGTGCTGTGGGGGCTCGAACACGTCTCCGCGCTGCTGGCCGCGGCCCAGCTCGGCATCACGCTGTGCACGCTGGTGCTGGGTGCCGTCGCGGAACCGGCCATCGCGCATCTGCTGGAGCCGCTGTTCCACGCGGCCGGGCTGTCGCTCGGACTGGTCCATCCCGTCTCGTTCGTGATCGCGCTGAGCCTGGCGACGTATCTGCACATGCTGGTCGGCGAGATGGTGCCGAAGAACGTGGCGCTGGCCGAGCCGGTGCGCTCCGCGCTGCTGCTCGGGCCGTCGCTGGTGGGGCTCGCGCGGGCGCTGCGCCCGGTCATCTTCGCGATCAACGCGTTCGCCAACGGTCTGCTGAAGCTGATGCGGGTCCAGCCCCGGGGCGAGGTGGCGGCGACCTTCTCGGATGACGAACTGGCGCGCATGGTCGCGGACTCCAGCGAGGCCGGGCTGCTGGACGACCGCGGTGCCGAGCGGCTGCGGGACGCGCTGGAGCTGGGCCGGCGGCCGGTGCGGGACGTGGTGCTGCCGATGGACCGGGTGGTCTCGGCGCGGAGCGGGGTGACCCCCGAGGAGCTGGAGCGGATGTCGGCCGAAACGGGCTTCTCCCGCTTCCCCGTGATCGACGACTCCGGGCGGATCCTGGGCTATCTGCACGTGAAGGACGCGCTGGACGCACATCCGCGCGACGTTCCGTTCCGCCCCGATCAGCTGCGGCCGGTCGCCCGGGTGCGGTCGCAGACGCCGCTGGACGACGTGCTCACCGCGATGCGCGACAGCGGCACCCATCTCGCGCCCGTCATCGACGCGGAGGGGCGATTGGAGGGCCTGGTCACGATGGAGGACGTGCTGCGCCTGCTGGTGACGTGACGAGCGCGACGAGCGCAATGACATGACGCACGTGACGAGGCGGTGTGACGGGGAGCGGCTGACCCGGGCCGTCACTGGTCCCGTCTGGACTCATGGGCGATGATGCACGCCTGCCAGTGCGCCAGCGCCTCCTCCCGTCCGCCGCCGCCCTCCTCGGCCACGGCCAGCAGCGCGTCGGCGGCCATCGCGGCGAGCCGGACGGCGACCCGGCACACATCGCGCGTCTCCAGCGGCTCCAGCAGGGCCGCCGCACCCTCACCGTCGTCGGCGAGGGCGGCGGCGACGATCGCCATCGTCGTACGGTCGCATTCAAAGGCATCCACGCGGACCAGACTGCCCTACTCCGCTCCGTCCGGAACCCTGCTCCGTCCAACCGAGCGACCCGTTTGCATCCGCGCGCCGCCCCGGCCGGAGATTCCCGGCCATCCGCCGCAAGGGCTCAGGGGCGGCGGCCGGGGCGCGCGCCCGCCGGGTCGTAGCGGAAGACGACGTATTCGACGTGCCCGATCACCTTGGTGCGGTCCGTCCGCCGGTACAGCTCGGGCGGCCGGAAGATGTTGTCGTCGTAGATGTCCGCGCCGGGTTCGAGGTTCCAGCTCGCCGTCGTGCCGTTCCGGGCTCCGCCCTCGAAATAGATGTGGGTCATCGCCATGCGGCTCATGATGCGCGCGCCACGGCCTCCGCGCAGCCCGCGTGCACCGGATAAGATCGTCCGAGCCATGCAGACGAACACCACCTATACAAGCTTTGTCGCGGTCGGCGACTCCTTCACCGAGGGCATGTCCGACGCCCTCCCCGACGGCGGCTACCGCGGCTGGGCGGATCTGCTCGCCGCCCGGCTGGCGGCCCGCACCCCCGGCTTCCGGTACGCCAATCTCGCGGTGCGCGGGAAGCTGATCGGCCAGATCGTGGACGAGCAGACGGGCCCGGCCGCCGCGATGGGCGCGGACCTGGTGACGCTGGTCGGCGGCGGGAACGACGTCCTGCGGCCGAAATGCGACATCGGACGGGTGTGCGGCCTCCTGGAGGAGGCGGCCGAGCGGCTCGCGCCCAGCTGCAAGCAGCTGGTGCTGATGCGCAGCCCGGGGCGGCGCGGTCCGGTGATGGAGCGGTTCCACCCGCGGATGGACCGGCTGTTCTCCTTCGTGGACGAGCTGGCCGCGCGGCATGACGCGATCGTCGTGGACCTGTACGCCTCCGAGGCGGTCGGCGACCCCCGGATGTGGGCGGACGACCGGCTCCATCTGAACGCCGAGGGGCACCGCCGGGTCGCCGAGGCCGTCTGGCAGGCGCTGGGCCACGAGCCGGAGGAGGACTGGGACGCTCCGCTGCCGCCCGCGGTCCGCCCGGGCTGGCTGGCCCGCCGCACCTCGGACGCGCGCTTCGCCCGCGAGCACCTGGGCCCGTGGATCGCCCGCCGGGTGACGGGCCGTTCCTCGGGCGACGGCCGGGCGCCGAAGCGGGGCGAACTCCTGCCGTACGAGGGCTGACCGGGGCAGACCGGTGGGCACCGGTCTGGCCTGGGGATACGCCCAGTAGACTCTGTGCACGTGACTGGTAAGCCGCGCATTCCGAACGTCCTGGCCGGCCGCTACGCCTCCGCGGAGCTGGCCGTCCTGTGGTCCCCCGAGTACAAGGTGACGCTGGAGCGGCGGCTGTGGCTCGCCGTCCTGCGTGCCCAGAAGGACCTGGGCATCGAGGTGCCGGACACCGCCCTCGCCGACTACGAACGGGTCCTGGAGGACGTCGACCTCGCCTCGATCGCCGAGCGCGAGAAGGTCACCCGGCACGATGTGAAGGCCCGCATCGAGGAGTTCAACGCCCTCGCCGGTCATGAGCACGTGCACAAGGGCATGACCTCCCGCGACCTCACCGAGAACGTCGAGCAGCTCCAGACCAGGCTCTCCCTGGAACTGGTGCGGGACCGTACGGTCGCCGTGCTGGCCCGGCTCGGCAAGCTGGCCGCCGACCACGCCGAGCTGGTGATGGCGGGCCGCTCGCACAACGTCGCCGCGCAGGCCACCACGCTCGGCAAGCGCTTCGCGACCGCGGCGGACGAGCTGCTGGTCGCCTACGGGCGCGTGGAGGAGCTGCTCGGCCGGTACCCGCTGCGCGGCATCAAGGGCCCGGTCGGCACCGCGCAGGACATGCTGGACCTGCTCGGCGGGGACGCGCAGAAGCTGGCCGAGCTGGAGCGGCGGATCGCCGGTCACCTGGGCTTCGCGCAGGCGTTCACCTCGGTCGGCCAGGTCTACCCGCGCTCACTGGACTACGAGGTCGTCACCGCCCTGGTGCAGCTGGCCGCGGCCCCGTCCTCGCTGGCCAAGACGATCCGGCTGATGGCCGGGCACGAGCTGGTGACCGAGGGCTTCAAGCCGGGCCAGGTCGGTTCGTCCGCGATGCCGCACAAGATGAACACCCGCTCCTGCGAGCGCGTCAACGGCCTCGCCGTGATCCTGCGCGGCTACGCCTCGATGACCGGCGAGCTGGCGGGCGACCAGTGGAACGAGGGCGATGTGTCCTGCTCGGTGGTGCGCCGGGTCGCGCTGCCGGACGCGTTCTTCGCCTTCGACGGACTGCTGGAGACCTTCCTGACCGTGCTCGACGAGTTCGGCGCCTTCCCCGCCGTCGTCGCCCGCGAGCTGGACCGCTACCTGCCCTTCCTCGCCACCACCAAGGTGCTGATGGGCGCCGTACGGGCCGGGGTGGGCCGCGAGATCGCCCATGAGGCGATCAAGGAGCACGCGGTCGCCGCCGCCCTCGCGATGCGCGAGCAGGGCGCCGAGCGCAACGAGCTGCTCGACTCTCTCGCCGCGGATGAGCGGATTCCGCTGGACCGGGCGGAGCTGGAGGCGCTGATGGCGGACAAGCTGTCCTTCACGGGCGCCGCCGCCGACCAGGTCGGCACGGTGGTCGGCCGGATCGAGGAGATCATCAAGCAGCACCCCGAGGCGGCGGCGTACGCACCGGCGTCGATCCTCTGACGCCGTGCCCCCGACGCCCGAGGAACTGGAGGCCGCCCGCGACCGCATCGTGCCCGATGTGGTCGGGGACGGTCTGCGGGTCCTCTTCTGCGGCATCAACCCCGGGCTGATGACCGCCGCCACCGGCCACCACTTCGCCCGCCCCGGCAACCGGTTCTGGCCCGTGCTGCACGCCTCGGGGTTCACCCCGAGACTGCTGCACCCCTCCGAGCAGGGGGAGCTGCCGTCCTACGGCCTGGGCATCACCAATGTGGTCGCCCGGGCCAGCGCCCGTGCCGACGAGCTGACCGACGAGGAGTACCGGGAGGGCGGCCGGATCCTGGAGGAGAAGGTCCGCCGCCTGCGGCCGCGCTGGCTCGCGGTGGCGGGCGTCACCGCCTACCGGATCGCGTTCGGCGACAAACGGGCGAAGATCGGACCGCAGGAACGGACCATCGGCGACACCCGGATATGGGCCCTGCCCAACCCCAGCGGGCTCAACGCGCACTGGACGAAGGCGGCGATGGCGGAGGAGTACGCCCGGCTGCGCGCCGCCGCCGAGGCGCACGCGGACGCGGACGCGGGAGACCAGGGCACCGCCTGAACGTCAGCCGACGCCCGACTCCCCTATCGCCACCAGCAGCTGGAACGGCAGCTCGCGGTCGCCCTGCCCCACCCCGAGCCCGACCCAGCGCCCGTCCACGCGCCAGACGTACAGCTCGGGTACGTAGCCGCACAGGTCGTCGAGCGGCGGCGGAACCGGCTCCCCCATCGCCGACCGCTCCAGGACGTCCGCGAGGTCGAGGACCCGAGGGGCGCCCCACCGTAAGGTCAGCACCTGGACGAGGACGCCCAGCTCGGCCTCGAACTCCTCCAGCACCTCCTCCACCCGGGTCAGGTCCGCGTCCCAGAAGTCCTCGCTCACCCGGAGGTCGGCGACGTGGAACCCCGGGCCGCGGCGCTGCGCGGGGAAGTCCCGGGCCCGGAGCGCCTCGATCGTGGCCAGGTGGTCCGCCGTACTGGTCATGCCATCAGTAAACAGCCCGGGACCGACATCTGGCCGCCCGTCAGGTGCCCGGACGGGCACGGGTTCGCAGGTGGCTCGCCGTGCCCGCCCCCAGCAGATACGATCCGGCACACACGCAGTGGGAGGGGGACCGACGTGGGGCGGCTGACCGGCGGGGATCCGTCCCTGCTGCGGCGCATCAACTCCGCCGTGGTGCTCCAGGCGCTGCGCGCCGCCACCGCTTCCGCTCCGCCGGACGCCGCCTCCGCGTCCCTCACCGACCTCACCCTGGCCACCGGCCTGTCCCGGCCCACGGTCGAGGGCGTGGTCGACGGGCTGATCGACAGCGGGCTCGCGGCCGAGGTGCCCGCCGAGGAGGGCGGCGTCCGCCGCCAGGGCCGCCCCGCGCGCCGCTTCCGCTTCCGCGCCGAGGCCGGGCATCTGCTGGGCATAGAGATAGGGGCGCACCGGGTCGCCGCCCTGCTGTCGGACCTGGACGGACGTGCGCTCGGCTCGACGGTGCGCGAGGTGTCCGAGAAGGCACCCGCGGACGAGCGGCTGGAGCGGGTGCGGGCCGCCGTGGCGGAGCTGCTCCGGCACGCCGGGGTCGAACGCCACTCGCTGCGGGCGGTCGGCGTGGGCAGCCCCGGCATCGTGGAGGCCGACGGCACCGTCCATCTGTGCACCGCCCTGCCGGGCTGGACGGGCCTGCCGCTCGGCGAGCGGCTGCGGCGCTCCTTCCGGTGCCCGGTGCTGGTGGAGAACGACGCGAACACCGCGGCCGTGGCCGAGCACTGGAAGGGCGCCGCGGTCGGCTCGGACGACGTCGTCTTCGTACTGGCGGGACTGAGCCCGGGCGCCGGGTCGCTGATCGGCGGGCGGCTGCACCGCGGCTACGGCGGCGCGGCCGGGGAGATCGGCGCGCTGCACCTGCTGGGCCGCGAGGCCAGCCCGGAACAGGTGCTCTCCACCACCGGCGAACCGCTGAACCCGCTGGACGAGGCGCAGGTCGTACGGGTCTTCGCGCTAGCCCGGGACGGCGACGCCCGGGCGCGCGCGGCCGTGGACCGCTTCATCCGGCGGCTGGTGCACGACACGGCGGCCCTGGTGCTGGCGCTCGATCCCGAGGTGGTCGTGGTGGGCGGCTGGGCCACGGATCTTGACGGCATGCTGGACCCGCTCCGCGACGAACTGGCCCGTTACTGCCTGCGCCCGCCGCAGGTCGCCCAGTCGCTGCTGGGCGAGGCCGCGGTGACGACGGGCGCGCTGCGGCTGGCGCTGGACCATGTGGAGGCGGAGCTGTTCGCGGTGGACAGCACGGTCACCGCGCGCCGCGCCCGTCGCTGAGCGCCTTCCGCACGCGACTGCCGCTGAGCCCCTTTCGGCACGCGACCGGGCTGAGACCCTTTCGGCCGCCCGCCGGATCAGCCCGCCAGCAGCTCCACGCCGTTCGCGTCGCCGTTCGCGTCGCCGAAGGTGAGGCGGCAGGTGTCGGCGCGGTACGTGGCCACGGCGACCGCCGCGGTGCGGTTCTCCGCCACATAGCGGGTGGTCACCACGAGGACGGGGGCGCCGGGCAGCCGGTCCAGCTCCTTGGCGTCGTCCGCCCGGGCCGACCCCAGCTCAACCGACTGCTCCCGCCCCTCCAGCTTCAGCCGGCCCAGCTCGCGCAGCACGGCACGCGCGCGGGCCAGTCCGCTGGGGGTGTCGATGGCGGCGAGGCCGGGAACTGAGGCGGCCGGTACGTACAGCAGCTCGGCGGCGAGCGGCTGGCCCTGGCTCACCCGGGTGCGCCGCACCTGGTGCACGGGGGCGTCGGGGTCGGTGTCGAGGAGCCGCACGACCGCGGCGGGCGGCACCGCCTCGACGCTGTCGACGCACGACCAGGTGTCGTCGCCCGCCTCCGTCCAGGTGTGGGTGTAGTCCCCGACGGCCACGCCGACGCGCGGCGGCGCGACGGTGGTGCCGACACCGCGGCGGCGCTGGAGCCTGCCCTCCAGTTCCAGCTGTTCGAGGGCCTGCCGGAGGGTGGCGCGGGCGACGCCGAAACGGGCGGCCAGCTCACGCTCGTTGGGCAGGATCTCCCCGACCGCGAACTCCGAGTCGAGCGCGTCGCTGAGCACGGTCTTCAGATGCCAGTACTTCGGCTCCGGCACCGTGTCGAGCTGTGTGGTCCCCACCCTGATCTCCCCCTGTTATGCGAGCTGACTCAGCGAGCTGACTTATGCGAGCTTATTTATTAAAGATTGTTGCAGTATCAATGCGACCATAGGGCGGGGCACATACTTGGTCAAGACCAATGCCCGATCAGCTATCGTCATGATCATTCCATCGGGGACGGTAACGGGGCGGGAGCTGAGGTAATGGACCAGGTCACGGTCGTGACGGGCGGAAGCCGGGGCATCGGTGCGGCGGTGGCGGTGCGGCTGGCCCGCGCCGGGCACAGCGTCGCCATCGGCTACGAGCGGGCCCGGGAAGCCGCCGAGCGGTGCGCGGAGCTGGTGCGCGCGGAGGGGGTGCGGGCCGCCGTCGTCCAGGCCGACACGAGCTCCGAGGAGCAGGTCGAGGCGATGTTCGACACGGTGCGCGCCGACCTGGGCCCGATCAGCGGGCTGGTCAACAACGCCGGGATCACCGGGCCGTTGGGCCGCTTCACCGAAACCTCGCCCGAGGTGATGCGGCGGGTCGTGGACGTCAACGTGACGGGCGCCCTGCTGTGCGCACGGCGCGCGGCGCGCGAGATGTCCACCCGGCACGGCGGCCGCGGCGGCGCCATCGTCAACGTCTCCTCCGGTGCGGCGACGACCGGCAGCCCCGGGGAGTACGTGCACTACGCGGCCAGCAAGGCTGCCGTGGACGCGATGACGGTGGGCCTGTCGAAGGAGCTGGCCGCCGAGGGGATCCGGGTCAACTCGGTCCAGCCGGGCATGACGCTGACCGACATCCACGCGCAGATGGGCGACCCGGAGCGGCCGTGGCGGAATGCGGAGCGGGTGCCGATGGGGCGGCCGGGCGAGCCGGAGGAGATCGCGGGCGCGGTGGCGTGGTTGCTCTCCCCGGAGGCGTCGTACACGACGGGAGCCGTGCTCCGGGTGGCGGGCGGGCTGTAGTCGGGCCGCAGCCGTAGTCGGGCCGCAGCCGTAGCTGGGTAGCCCAGGAAGAGCCTGCTGTTTACTGTGCGTTCGGGAATGAGGCATCTCGCACCGATAGCAACAGACCGGCACAGCTGTTCTACGAGCAACGGGAGGCTCCACCATGGCGACGGAATCCGGCAGAAGGATCGGGCGGCGCGCGGTGCTCCAGGGGTCAGCCGCCGCGTCCGCGGCGCTGGCGCTGCCCGCCGCGGCGTCGGGGGTGGCGTCGGCGGCGCCCG
>NZ_RIBZ01000762.1:0-10582 GCF_003721215.1 Streptomyces botrytidirepellens | reverse complement strand
GGCCCGCAGCCGCCGCGCCCGGCGCCCGTCGCCCGCCAGGTCCTCGGCGGTGATCGCGGTGGCGGCGGCCTCCGCCTCGGGCAGGTCGTCGTCCACGTGACGGCGGCGGCCCGGCAGCGCGAGCACCACCAGGACGACCGCGAGCAGCCCCTGCGCCCAGACCCACGCGGTGTGGGCGATCGGGGTGTCGTACGTCAGGTCGAGCCGCCCGCCGTTGGCCGGGAGTTCGAAGCCCTGTGCCCAGCCGTCGAGGGTCTTCGCCGTCAGGGGCTTGCCGTCGAGCGTGGCCTTCCAGTCGGCGGTGGCCCGGTCGGCGAGCCGCAGCACGCGCCCGTCCGCACCGTCCGGGATGGTGGTGTGCGCCTCGACGGGACCGGCCGCCACCGGCACCGGCGCGGCCGACGTGCCCGTCCCTCCCCCGGAGCCGGGCGGGACGATGGAGACCCGCGCGACGCGCTGGTCGAGCCGCCACAGCGTGCCGTGCTCGTCCCTGCTGAGCTGGGTGAGGCCGGGCGTCGCGTTCAGCACGCGCGTCATGTCGCGCGGGGCGCCCTGCTGTGCGTACACGTAGCGCACCGCGTAGGCGCCCAGCCGGGTGGTCTGGTCGGCGCCGGAGCCCGCGACCAGATGGGCCACGACGTCGTCGAGACGGGTGTCGGCGCCGCCCGCGGCGGCGAGTTCGCCGTCGCCGAGCCGGGCGCCGGAGCCGCGCACCAGGGCGTAGTCGGTGCGGGCGTCGCTGCCGGTGAGCACCAGGGTGCGGGCCTGGTCCCGGGTGGCGCTCTCGGCCGCCACGAACGCGGGGACCTGGGAGGGTTCGCGCCGTGACACCGGGCCGTCCGCGCCACTGACCATCCAGCTGACGGCGGCGTACAGCGGGGCGGCGGCCGAGGCGACGGCGATGATCAGCGCGACCGGCTGGCGCCAGCCGAAGCTCTGCGCCGCCACGCGCTCCTTGGCGCCCTCGGCGCCGACCACGGCGGCGGTCAGCAGCGCCAGGCCGTAGACGAGGGTCGCGGGCCCGGCCCAGGCGGAGCCGTTGCTGAACGCCGCGAAGAGGAACCCGGTGAGGGCCACGACCCAGGCCGTACGCACCGTCAACTGCCGTTCGCCGCGCATCAGTGCGGCCAGCGCGGCCAGCACGAAGCCGAGCAGCAGCAGCGTGCCGCCGCCCTTGGGGCCGCCGGGGCTGAGCGCGAGCAGGTCCAGGGCGGACGCGGCACCGCTGCCGCTGTCGAGCCCGGCCTCCTTCAGGAAGCGGACCGGGTCGGTGAGCAGATCGACCGACCAGGGGGCGAGCACCAGCAGCGGGGTGAGGACGACGGCCAGGAACCGCAGCCCGTACGCCACGAGCGGCTCGCCCTGCCGTTGCCGCAGGACGAGCACACCGGCGGACAGCAGCAGCGCGATCGGCCAGACGACCGGCGTGAACGCCATGGTGAACGTCAGCAGCAGCGCGTACGCCCACGCCGCGCGCCAGCTCGGCAGCCTGCCCTTCGTACCGCCCGCCCGGAAGCCGCCCGCGGCGGCTGCCGCCCGTGCCATCAGCGGCAGCAGGACGGCCAGCACCGCTGTGCCCAGCCGCCCGCCCGCGAGCGCCCCGGTGGCGGCCGGGAGGAAGGCGTACGCGACGCTCCCCCACGCGCGCAGCAGCCGGGACTCGACGAGCGGCCGGGAGGCGAAGTACGCGATGAACCCGGCCAGCGGCACCGAGCAGACCAGCAGCAGGGTCAGGGTGAACCCGGTGCTGCCCAGGAAGACCGTGGCGAGGGCCGCGAGGGCGGCGAGATACGGCGGTGCGCTCTGGGTGCCGCCGGTGCCGACCGGGTGCCAGCCGTCGACGTAGCTCGCCCAGAGGTCGGTGACGTGCCCGGGGACGGGCAGCAGATCGCCGCCCGCGAGCGCGCCGGTGCCCAGCAGCTCCCGGCAGGCGACCAGCGAGACCAGCAGCAGCACGGCGAACAGCATCGGGCCCGGCTTGCGCGCGATCCGCTTGACGCGCGCGAACTGCTCGATCTCCAGGAAGTCGGCGTCGTCGTCGCTCGGCCCGGACTCCACGGCCCCGTGCCGGCCGCCCGAGGACAGCTCGGGCTCCGACCGTCCGCCGATGTTGCTGGCCACCTGCTCGACCGTCGCCCGCACGGTCGCCCCGGAGGGCGGGAAGAGCGGCCGCAGCTCGCTCGGCTCGGTCGCCGGGCGGCCGCGCCGCTTGCGCGCGGCGCTGATTCTCCCGGGCCGCAGCAGCACGCCGGACAGGCCGGTGACCTCGTCCAGCGCCTGGCCGGGCACCTTGCCCACCAGATAGGCGAGGGTGCGCAGCAGGGTGCCGAGGACGACCCGCAGCATCACATAGGGCAGCAGCGCGCCCCTGGTGTTGACCAGCAGGGTGTAGACGGCACCGGCCTTGTCGACGCGGTGCGGGCTGGCGACCGAGCGGCCCACGCAGTCGATGGGGCGCCGCTCGCGCGCGGACGCCTCGGCGTGCCGCAGGGAGGCGTCCGGCGCGATGAGCACCTGGTGGCCCGCGGCGTGGGCGCGCCAGCACAGGTCGACGTCGTCCCGCATCAGGGGCAGCCGGGCGTCGAAGCCGCCCAGCTGCTCCCATACGTCGCGGCGCACCAGCATGCCCGCGCTGGAGACCGACAGCACCGGCCGCACCTGGTCGTGCTGACCCTGGTCCTGTTCGCGCCGCTCCAGACCGGTCCAGCGGCGGCCGCTGCGGGCGATGCTGACGCCCACTTCGAGCAGCTGCTTGCGGTCGTACCAGCCGCGCAGCTTGGGGCCGATGATCGCGGCCTCACGGTTGGCCAGCAGCTCGGCGTCGGCGACCCGCAGCAGTTCGTGGAGCGCGTCCGGGGCGGGCGCGCAGTCGTCGTGCAGCAGCCACAGCCACTGGATGGGCTCGCCGTGCGGCAGCTCCGGCATGTCGTACGCGTCGTCGCGCCAGACGCGGTTGACGGGGTCCCAGCCGCTGGGGCGCTTGAGGTACGGCAGCTCCTCGGGCCCCAGCACCGGGGCGCCGCGGACGGCCTCGGCGACGGCCGTACCGAAACCACTGCGGCGCGCCAGGTGCAGGACCCGGTCCTCACCGAGGGCTTCGGTCAGCAGCCGGGCAGACTCGTCGGCGCTGCCGGTGTCGGCGGCGACGACGCTCTGCACGGGCCGCTCCTGGCCGAGCAGGCCGGACAGCGCGTCGGGCAGCCAGCGGGCGCCGTCGTGGGAGACGAGCACGGCGGTGACGACATGGCGCGGGAACTCAGGTGCCGGTTGCGCGGCGGCAAATCCGGCGGAGGCGGCCGGGTGTGGGGCCGCCGAGTGGCTGTGCACGGACATCGAGGTACGGGCCCCGGTTCGCTGGACTGCGGTGGACGAGCCCGCCCCAGGGGGACGTTGGCGCGCCTCGGACGGGCCCCCACACTAACGGCTGCGTACGCAGGCGGTCCGCTTCCCGTCGCCTGGCGCTCGGGGGACGGACCGTCTACTCCGCCGTGAGCTGTGCCGATGTGGCCGGACCGCGGCCTTCTTCGTCAGACCGCGGCCTTCTTCAGGCGGCGGCGCTCCCGCTCGGAGAGGCCGCCCCAGATGCCGAAGCGCTCGTCGTTGGCCAGGGCGTATTCGAGGCATTCGGAACGGACCTCGCAGGCCAGGCAGACCTTCTTCGCCTCGCGCGTGGACCCGCCCTTTTCCGGGAAGAACGATTCGGGATCGGTCTGGGCGCACAGTGCGCGCTCCTGCCAACCGAGCTCCTCGTCCGCCTCTTCGACCAGCAGTTGCTGGAACAACTCGGTCATGTGCGCCCCTCGTCTGTTTTTGCGTCCCCGGTGCCGTCCCCGTGCCCTGGTGCCGTGGGTCAAACCGGCAGAACGACACGTGTGAAATTACAAGTGCGCCGATCCGGGCCAGTCAAGCCGAGATCTGCTATTGGGCCTCTTATTCACTCTGCGGAACCAAGGCTGCGCGGAAAGTGTTCAAATCGGCCTAAACGCGACACGTTTCCCTCAGCTGTCCCCGGCGTCCCCGGTTCCTCATCGCTCTCACCCGTGAAGGACGCCGTGAACGCCATTCCCGTTGCACACACGTTCTCGTTGCACCGGGGACGGGTGCTGCGCCACCTCTCCGACTAACGCGGGGACAAACCTTTCTGCTTCCACATCGACCGGATGAGGTGAACAAGGACCGCCGAACGGGAGATCAAGTTGACAGGAGGGCGGGGACCCGCTGTCCTTGTCCTCATGTCAGTGACCCACGCGCCCCAGTCGACCCGTGCCCACGGGTTCCGCTGCGCCGTGCAGGCTCGCTGTCGCTGTTCCAGCTGTTGATGCCCCTCTGAGCTCCAGCTTTCTCCTCTCGCGTCTCTTTCGCGTCTCCCTGCGTCACCCCGCACAGCTCCGCTTCGCGCACCGCCGCGCTTCTCCGCCGAGGAACCCCCACATGAACAGCGACGTCCAGATCGCCGGTGACCCGCTCGCCATCCCGCATCTGCTGCCGCCCGCACCCGCGCACCCCACCACCGTCTCCGGCTTCGCCGGACTCGCCCGCGACATCGCCGCCGACCGCGACGGCTGGGCACCGCTCGTCCGGTACGACGCCACCACCCGCTGGTACCACCGGCTGCGCACCGGCCCCGGCTACGAGGTCTGGCTGCTCAGCTGGGTGCCCGGCCAGGGCAGCGGAGCCCATGACCACGGGCGCTCCTCGGGCGTACTGACCGTGCTCCAGGGCGAGTTGACCGAGCGCGTGGGGACGAACGGCGGCGCACGGCATACGCTGCGCGCCGGAGCGCAGCGCGTCTTCGCGCCCGGATACGTGCACGACGTCGTCAACGACGCGCTCGAACCCGCCGTCAGCCTGCACATCTACTTCCCCGGCCTGACCGAGATGCCGCTGCACTCCACCCAGACCGCCGGTACGGCCGCGGAGACGGCCGCCCCCGGCGCCCTCGACGTCCTGCGCTGAGCCTGCCCCGCACGGTTCCCATGTCGTAGCCGACTGCAAGACTGTCCCCCATGCGCATTGTGGTTCTGGCAGGCGGCATCGGCGGCGCCCGTTTCCTTCGCGGTCTGATGTCGGCGGTTCCCGACGCCGACATCACCGTCATCGGCAACACCGGTGACGACATCCACCTCTTCGGCCTCAAGGTCTGCCCCGACCTCGACACCGTGATGTACACGCTCGGCGGTGGCATCCACGAGGAGCAGGGCTGGGGCCGGGCCGAGGAGACCTTCGCCGTCAAGGAGGAGCTGGCGGCGTACGGCGTGGGGCCCGAGTGGTTCGGCCTCGGCGACCGGGACTTCGCCACGCACATCGTCCGTACGCAGATGATGGGCGCCGGTTACCCGCTCAGCGCCGTCACCGAGGCGCTGTGCGCGCGGTGGCAGCCGGGGGTGCGGCTGCTGCCGATGACGGACGACCGCGTCGAGACGCACGTCCTCATCGACGACCCGGATGGCGAGGGCCGCAAGGCCGTCCACTTCCAGGAGTACTGGGTCCGGCTGCGCGCCTCCGTGCCCGCCCACGCCGTGGTCCCCGTCGGCGCCGACCAGGCCAAGCCCGCGCCCGGCGTCCTGGAGGCCATCGCCGACGCCGACGTCGTCCTCTTCCCGCCGTCCAACCCCGTCGTCAGCGTCGGCACCATCCTGGCCGTCCCCGGGGTGCGCGAGGCCATCGCCGAGGCCGGGGTACCCGTCGTGGGCCTCTCCCCCATCGTCGGGGACGCGCCCGTGCGCGGCATGGCCGACAAGGTGCTCGCCGCCGTCGGCGTCGAATCCACGGCCGCCGCCGTCGCCAAGCACTACGGCTCCGGGCTGCTCGACGGCTGGCTCGTCGACGAGGTCGACGCCGGGGCGGTCGACGAGGTCGAGGCCGCCGGGATCCGCTGCCGGGCCCTTCCGCTCATGATGACCGACACCGAGGCCACCGCGCGCATGGCCACCGCGGCGCTGGCGCTGGCCGAGGAGGTCCGGGCATGAGCGGATCGCCCTCCCGGGAGACGCCCTCGTACCAGGTCTGGGCCCTCCCCGGCCTGCCCGAGGTGCGGTCCGGCGACGACCTCGCCAAGCTCATCGCCGACGCCGCGACCGCCGACGGCCTCCCGGGTCTCGCCCACGGCGACGTCCTGCTCGTCACCTCGAAGATCGTCAGCAAGGCGGAGGGGCGCGTCGTCGCGGGCGACGACCGCGAGGCCGCCATAGACGCCGAGACCGTACGGGTCGTCGCCCGGCGCGGGCGCACCCGCATCGTCGAAACCCGGCACGGCCTGGTCATGGCCGCCGCCGGGGTCGACGCCTCCAACACCCCGGCCGGCACCATCCTGTTGCTCCCCGAGGACCCCGACGCCTCCGCCCGCGCCATCCGGGCCGGACTGCGGGACGCGCTCGGCGTGGACGTCGGCGTCATCGTCACCGACACCTTCGGGCGGCCCTGGCGCACCGGGGTCACGGACGTCGCCATCGGCGCGGCCGGGGTGCACGTCCTGGACGACCTGCGGGGCGGCACCGACACGCACGGGAACGCGCTGAGCGTCACCGTCGTCGCCACCGCCGACGAGCTGGCCGCCGCCGGGGAGCTGGTCAAGGGCAAGGCGGACGGCCTGCCGGTGGCGGTGCTGCGGGGGCTGCCGCATGTGGTGGCCCTGGACGCGGATGCCGACGCGGATGGGCCCGGCGCGGACGGGCCCGGTGCGGACGGGACCGACGCGGGGGCGCGGCCGCTGGTGCGCGGTGCCGCCGACGACATGTTCCGGCTGGGCACCTCGGAGGCCGTACGGGAAGCGGTGACCCTGCGCCGTACGGTCCGCGAGTTCACTGACGAGCCGGTGGACGGCGCGGCGGTGCGGCGCGCCGTGGCCGCCGCCGTCACCGCGCCCGCGCCGCACCACACGACGCCGTGGCGGTTCGTGCTGCTGGAGTCGGAGGAGTCGCGGGTGCGGCTGCTCGACGCGATGCGGGACGCGTGGATCGCGGACCTGCGCGGTGACGGCTTCTCGGAGGAGTCCATCGCCAAGCGGGTGCGGCGCGGCGACGTGCTGCGCAAGGCGCCGTATCTGGTGGTGCCGTGCCTGGTCGCGGACGGCGCCCACACGTATCCGGACCCCCGGCGGAACGCGGCGGAGCGGGAGATGTTCGTGGTGGCGGCCGGGGCCGGGGTGCAGAACCTGCTGGTCGCGCTGGCGGGCGAGCGGCTGGGGTCGGCCTGGGTGTCGTCGACGATGTTCTGCCGTCCGGTGGTGCGGGAGGTGCTGGGCCTGCCGGAGGACTGGGACCCGATGGGCGCGGTCGCCGTGGGCCACCCCGCCGCCGCGCCCCCGGCGCGGCCGGAGCGGGGCGTGGACGGCTTCGTGGTGGTGCGGTAGCGCGGCGCCCCGGGTTGTGGCCCGGGGTTGTGGGCCCGGGGCGCGCGGGGTGGGGGTGCGCGCCGGTGTGGGGGTGGTGCGGGTGCGTTTTCGGGGTGCGGGGTGCGTTTCCCCCTCACGGGGTGCGTTTCCCCGCTCGCGGGGTGCGTTTCCCCCTCTCCCCGCTCGCGGGGTGCGTTTCCCTCTCGCGGCTGGACCGGGCTTAGGGTGGCGGCGTGGTGGGACGTCGTCGTGTGTGGGTGCCTTCCTGCGCGTACGACCTCGCGCGGAACCTCGGTGTGCTCCAGCGGGGGCCGGGGGATCCGGCGTTTCGCGTTGACGCGGAGGGGGCGTTCTGGCGGGCCAGCCGGACCCCGGCCGGGCCCGGGACCGTTCGGATCGCGCGGGACGGCAAGGGGGTCGAGGCCCAGGCCTGGGGGCCGGGGGCCGAGTGGCTGCTGGACCATCTGCCCGCGCTCCTCGGCGACGACGACGATCCGTCCGCGTTCACCCCGCGCCACCGGCTCGTCCACGAGGCACACCGCCGCAACCCGGGGCTGCGGCTGATCCGGACCGGGCTGGTACTGGAGTCGCTGATCCCCTCGATCCTGGAGCAGAAGGTCACCAGCGACGAGGCGTACCGGGCCTGGCGGTTGCTGCTCCAGCGGCACGGTGAGCCCGCGCCGGGGCCGATGGAGCGCCTGCGGGTCATGCCCGACCCGCGTACCTGGGCGCTGATTCCGTCGTGGGAGTGGCACCGGGCGGGCGTGGACGGCAAGCGCTCGGCGACGATCCTGCGGGCCGTGCGGGTCGCCCGGCGGCTGGAGGAGGCCGCGGCCATGGATCTCGACGCCGCGTCACGGCGCCTCCAGCTCGTCCCGGGCATCGGCCCCTGGACGGCGGCGGAGACCCTCCAGCGCAGCAACGGCACCCCGGACGCGATCACGGTCGGGGATCTGCATCTGCCGCGCATGGTCGGCTACGCGCTCACCGGTGAACGCGGCACGGACGACGCGGCGATGCTGGAACTCCTCGCGCCCTACGCCGGGCAGCGGCACCGGGCGGCCCGGCTGATCCTGCTGTCGGGCCGGGCGGCGGTGCCCCGCCGCGCACCGCGCTTCGCGGTACGGGACTTCCGGGCGATGTGAGCGATGTAGCCACCCCCGCGCAATCGGCCACGGCCTACTGGTCGGAGGAGAACCGCACCGCGCCCGGCGGGATGTCCACCCCGCACCACACCCGCACCCCGTCGCGCAGTTCGTTGTCCGGGCCCACCAGCGCGCCGTCGCCGACCACGGCCCCGTGCAGCACCGTACGGGCGCCGACCCGGGCGCCCGCGCCGATCAGCGAGTCGCGGACCTCGGCGCCCTCCTCGACGACGGCGCCCTCCAGCACCGTGCTGCCGTCGATGCGCGCGCCCGCGCCCACCCGGGCCTGCGGCCCGATGACCGTGCCGCCGGTGAGCTTGGCGTCGCCCGCGACGGTGGCGGTGTCCAGGACGAGGCGGTCGCCGCAGCGGCCCGGAACGGCCGGAGAGGGGGCGCGGCCGAGGACGAGGTCGGCGGAGCCGCGGACGAAGGCCTGCGGGGTGCCGAGGTCGAGCCAGTACGTGGAGTCGACCATGCCCTGGAGGTGGGCGCCCGCGGCGAGGAGCCCGGGGAAGGTCTCGCGTTCGACGGAGACGGGCCGGTCGGCCGGTATGGCGTCGATCACGGAGCGGTTGAAGACGTACGCGCCCGCGTTGATCTGGTCGGTGACGATCTCCTCGGGGGTCTGCGGCTTCTCCAGGAAGGCGGTGACCCGGCCCTGCTCGTCGGTGGGCACGAGCCCGTACGCGCGGGGGTCGGTGACCCGGGTGAGGTGGAGGGAGACGTCGGCGCCGGTCCGGCAGTGGGTGTCGACGAGGGCGCGGATGTCGAGGCCGGTGAGGATGTCGCCGTTGAAGATGAGCACCGGCTCGTCGGGACCCGAGCGCAGCCGGGAGGCGACGTTGCGGATGGCGCCGCCGGTGCCGAGCGGCTCCTCCTCCGTCACGTACTCCAGGTGCAGTCCGAGGGAGGAGCCGTCGCCGAAGTACGGTTCGAAGACCTCGGCCAGGTAGGAGGTGGCGAGCACGATGTGCTCGACCCCGGCGGCGCGGGCGCGGGCGAGTTGGTGGGTCAGGAAGGGAACGCCGGCCGCCGGGACCATCGGCTTGGGAGTGTGCACCGTCATCGGGCGCAGCCGCGTTCCCTTGCCGCCGACCAGGAGGATCGCTTCTGGCGTTGCTGGCGCTTTGGTCACGTAGTCTCTGCTTCCTGCTCTGGCTCCCCGTGGTCGGCGGCCAGTGTATGCAGAAGCCCGGACCGCGCCTCGTCAGCGCCCCTGGAGCCGGGCGGCTGTGCTGCGTACGGAGCTGAGCTTGCGGTACAGGCGCTGTCCGGGGCACTCGGTGGCGAAGCCGTCGCGGTGTCCGGAGATGACGCGCAGCTTCACCTTGACGCCCTTTTTGTACTTGTTGCCGCCGCCGGACACCAGATGGGTGGTGCCGCGTGGATTCCGGTTGAAGAGGCCGAGTTTCCACGCGGTGAGCTTGGCGAGGGCTCTGACGGCCTTGGCGGAGGGCTTCTTGGCGGAGTACGTACCGAGAACGGCGACGCCCATGCTGTTCTGGTTGAAGCCGAGGGTGTGCGCCCCGAGTACGGCTCTGGTCACGCCCCCCGCGCGGCCTTCGTAGATGTTTCCGCACTTGTCGATGGTGAAGTTGTAGCCGTAGTCGCGCCAGCCCATGCTCTGGACGTGGTAGCGGTAGATACTGCGCAAAACGGAGGGAACTTGGGCGCAGGTGTAGCTGTTGCCCGTCACGGTGTGGTGGACGAAGGCGACTTTGACGGACTTGCTGTAGGCGTAACCACTCTCGCGGATCTTCTCGTTGGCGCCCCATCCGGCACGGGTGATGATGCGGGGCCGGGGCGCGGTGTGGCGGGCGGCGCTCGTTCCGGCCTGGCCGGTGGGGAGTTGGGCGGTCTTGGACGGGCGCGGGGTCGGGGTGGCGGGCCGCGCGGTGGGGGAGGTGACACCGCCGGTGGGGAGCGGACCGCCGGTGGCATGCGGGATGGCGGTGGAATGCGGGACGGCGGTGGGGTGCGGGATCGCGCCGGGGTGCGGGCCCGGGTGAGCGGAGTGCGGATCCGGGTGAGTGAGGTGCGAGTCCGGGTGAGCCGAGTACGGGCCCGGGTGAGTGGGGTGCGGGTCCGCGTGATGGGGGTCGGG
>NZ_RIBZ01000761.1:0-10574 GCF_003721215.1 Streptomyces botrytidirepellens | reverse complement strand
GCCCCCGCCCCCGGGGCCGGGTCCGGCGGCGCGGAGGCCGTCGAGCTGGACACCGTCGGCCTGCACGGGCTGCCCCCCGCCGTCCGCCGCCGGGTGCTGCGCCGCGCCGCCATCGCCGCGGGCGCGCCCGCCGGTTCGCTCTTCGCCCGCCACATCGAGGAAGTCGACCGGCTGATCACCGGCTGGCGGGGTCAGCGGGCCATCAACCTCCCCGGCCGCGTCGAGGTCCGCCGGGAGGGTGGCAGACTGGTGATCCGGCAGGGCTGATCCGCCCGAGCCAGATGAGCCGGTTACGTCGAACGAGAGTGGCGCGGGTGGACGACAAGGACATGGGCACCGACCTCAAGTCGGTCCTCATCACCGAGGATGAGATCAACGCGAAGCTGGCCGAGCTGGCCGCCCGCATCGACGACGAGTACGAGGGCAAGGACCTGCTGATCGTCGGCGTGCTCAAGGGCGCGGTGATGGTGATGGCGGACCTGGCGCGAGCCCTCTCCACGCCCGTCACCATGGACTGGATGGCCGTGTCGTCGTACGGCGCGGGCACCCAGTCCTCGGGCGTGGTCCGGATCCTCAAGGACCTGGACACCGACATCAAGGGCAAGCACGTCCTGATCGTCGAGGACATCATCGACTCCGGCCTGACGCTGTCCTGGCTGCTGTCGAACCTGGGGTCGCGCGAGCCCGCCTCGCTGAACGTGTGCACGCTGCTGCGCAAGCCGGAGGCGGCCAAGGTCGCCATCGACGTGAAGTGGGTCGGCTTCGACATCCCGAACGAGTTCGTCGTCGGATACGGCCTCGACTACTCGGAGAAGTACCGCAACCTGCGGTTCGTCGGGACCCTGGCCCCGCACGTCTACGGCGGTTGAGGGGTACCGCCTCCCCCTGGGAACCTGGCGCGGTTTTCCGCCGTTGGAGCAGGGGAAGGCGGATGTGTTAACACTCCACGGCGGCGTCGGGTGACAATGCTGGGGTACCGTCCGAAGGTCAGTCTTTTTCGAGACTGAGGATTACACAGCTCATACACCACTAAATACACCGCAATACACCGCACGCACAGGCGCCCCTCCAGGGCTGCCGTGCCTCACTGTGGCAGGAGGGACGGGGCGGTTTCGCCCCGTATGGATGGACGTGAAGCGCTACTTCCGTGGGCCGGTCATGTGGATCGTGCTGGCCGTCCTCGCCGTGGTCGTGTTGATGCAGGTCGTCGGCTCGTCCGGCGGCTACAAGTCGGTGGACACCAGCCAGGTCGTCAAGGCGATCAACAGGAACCAGGTCCAGTCCGCCGAGCTGACGACCGGCGACGAGCACAAGATCAAGGTCGAACTCAAGGACAACGTCGCCAAG
Organism: Streptomyces botrytidirepellens; assembly: GCF_003721215.1. Classification (NCBI taxonomy): domain Bacteria; kingdom Bacillati; phylum Actinomycetota; class Actinomycetes; order Kitasatosporales; family Streptomycetaceae; genus Streptomyces; species Streptomyces botrytidirepellens. The sequence goes on along the minus strand of NZ_RIBZ01000761.1, from coordinate 9,227 downwards.
GTCTCGGGCAGCACGAAGCTCCAGGCGACCTACATCGGTGACCAGGGCGTCGACCTCGCCAGGACCCTTCAGGCCAATGCCCAGAAGGACAACGGGATCCCCGACGGGTACAACGTCTCGACTTCGAAGCAGAACCCGTTCGTCGGGATTCTGCTCTCGCTGCTCCCGTTCGTGCTGATCGTCGTGGTCTTCCTGTTCCTGATGAACCAGATGCAGGGCGGCGGCTCCCGAGTGATGAACTTCGGGAAGTCGAAGGCCAAGCTGATCACCAAGGACACGCCGAAGACGACCTTCACCGATGTGGCGGGGTCGGACGAGGCGGTCGAGGAACTCCAGGAGATCAAGGAGTTCCTCCAGGAGCCGGCGAAATTCCAGGCCGTCGGTGCCAAGATCCCCAAGGGTGTGCTGCTGTACGGCCCGCCCGGTACGGGTAAGACCCTGCTCGCGCGCGCCGTCGCGGGCGAGGCGGGCGTCCCGTTCTACTCGATCTCCGGCTCCGACTTCGTCGAGATGTTCGTCGGTGTGGGTGCCTCCCGGGTCCGTGACCTGTTCGAGCAGGCCAAGACCAACGCCCCGGCCATCGTCTTCGTCGACGAGATCGACGCCGTCGGCCGGCACCGCGGCGCGGGCATGGGCGGCGGTCACGACGAGCGCGAGCAGACGCTGAACCAGCTGCTCGTGGAGATGGACGGCTTCGACGTGAAGGGCGGCGTCATCCTGATCGCCGCCACCAACCGGCCGGACATCCTGGACCCGGCGCTGCTGCGCCCCGGCCGTTTCGACCGGCAGATCGCCGTCGACCGCCCGGACATGCAGGGCCGCCTGGAGATCCTCAAGGTTCACCAGAAGGGCAAGCCGGTCGCGCCGGACGTCGACCTGTCGGCCGTCGCCCGCCGCACCCCCGGCTTCACCGGTGCCGATCTGTCGAACGTGCTGAACGAGGCCGCCCTGCTGACGGCCCGCGGCGACAAGAAGCTGATCGACAACCACTACCTGGACGAGGCGATCGACCGCGTCGTGGCCGGCCCGCAGAAGCGGACCCGGATCATGAGCGACAAGGAGAAGAAGATCACCGCGTACCACGAGGGCGGTCACGCCCTGGTCGCGGCGGCGTCTCCGAACAGCGATCCGGTGCATAAGGTCACGATCCTCTCCAGAGGCCGGGCCCTGGGCTACACCATGGTCCTGCCGGACGAGGACAAGTACTCGACCACGCGCAACGAGATGCTGGACCAGCTCGCCTACATGATGGGCGGCCGGGCGGCCGAGGAACTGGTCTTCCACGACCCGACCACGGGCGCCTCGAACGACATCGAGAAGGCGACCGCGACGGCCCGCGCGATGGTCACGCAGTACGGCATGACCGAGCGGCTCGGCGCGATCAAGTTCGGCTCCGACAACTCCGAGCCGTTCCTGGGCCGGGAGATGGCCCACCAGCGCGACTACTCGGAAGAGGTCGCCGCACTGGTGGACGAGGAGGTCAAGAAGCTCATCGAGGCCGCGCACAACGAGGCGTGGGAGATCCTCGTCGAGAACCGCGACGTCCTCGACAACCTGGTGCTGGCGCTGCTGGAGAAGGAGACGCTGAACAAGGAGGAGATCGCCGAGATCTTCGCCCCGGTCGTGAAGCGTCCGGCCCGCCCGGCGTGGACCGGTTCCTCGCGGCGTACGCCCTCCACCCGCCCGCCGGTGCTCTCCCCCCGGGAGCTCGCCCCGGCGAACGGTGCCCAGCCCACCTCGGCGGCCTCGCTCACCAAGGCCACCGCGCCCGAGGACGGCGTCGAGCGGCCCGAGGAGTCGGGCTCCGGCTCCGAGAGCTGATCCCGGTCTCCCGGGGCCCGAGAGGGCCCCGGGAGGACCCGGAATGAATGCCGCGTCACCCAGGTTCTAGCCTTGGGGACGCGGCATTCCGCATTTGTGCACATCAGGAACGAGGAAGCCCCATGACGGACCCGGTGACGCTGGACGGTGAGAGCACCATCGGCGTGTTCGACGAGAAGCGAGCCGAGAACGCGATCCGTGAGCTTCTGATCGCCGTCGGCGAGGACCCGGACCGTGAGGGGCTGCGGGAGACGCCGGGTCGGGTGGCCCGCGCGTACAAGGAGATCTTCGCGGGGCTGCGGCAGGAGCCCGAGGACGTCCTGACCACCACCTTCGACCTGGGCCACGACGAGATGGTGCTGGTCAAGGACATCGAGGTGATGTCCTCGTGCGAGCACCACCTGGTGCCCTTCGTGGGGGTCGCGCACGTCGGCTACATCCCGTCCCACGACGGCAAGATCACCGGGCTGTCGAAGCTGGCCCGGCTGGTGGACGTGTTCGCCCGCCGCCCCCAGGTCCAGGAGCGGCTGACCACCCAGATCGCCGACTCGCTGATGCGGATACTGGAACCGCGCGGGGCGATCGTCGTGGTCGAGTGCGAGCACATGTGCATGACCATGCGCGGGGTGCGCAAGCCCGGCGCCAAGACCCTCACCTCGGCCGTGCGCGGCCAGCTGCGCGATCCGGCCACCCGGGCCGAGGCGATGAGCCTCATCATGGCCCGCTGAACGGCCCGCTGAGGGCCGGGACGACGCTGTCAGGCCCGGGCGGAGGCGCCCGGGCCGCGCCCGTTCTCCTCGTCGTCCTCGGGCAGCTTGCAGACCCGCTCCAGGAAGAACGCGGCGGCCACCACACCCGCGCCGGCCAGCACCGAGGCGCCCGCGTAGATGGCCTGGTCCTGGCGGGCCGGTACGTCCAGCTGCTCCAGGACCAGGAAGACCCCGACCCCGCCGTACATCCCCGCGATCAGCGCCGCCACCAGCGCGCTCGCCTGGCCGAAAACCACCGCGCGGGCGGCCACCATCGGGTCCACGCCCTTCGCGTCCGGCTCCCGCTCCCGCTGGGCGCGCAGCCGGGCCCGCAGCGAGATCGCGGTCGCGAGCAGCACGACCGCGATCAGGGCCAGCACGATCGGTGCCGCCAGCGGAACGCTCGGCAGCGACCCCAGCGTGTCCCACAGCCGGGAGCCCGCCCACGACACCACACCGGCCACGGCGAACAGCCCGACCAGCACCCCGATCCGAAGTTGCCTCACCGAGCGGTCGCCCCTCCACGCATCAACGTCTGGTCACCTGGTCAACGTCTACTGGTCAGCGTCTACTGGTCAACGTCTATTCGGGCAGTCGCAGTTCCAGGTCCGTGCGGACCTGTACGCCGTCGTCGCCCACCTGGTCCAGCAGCGCCGAGACGCTGCCGCGGCCGGGGAACTCGGCCTGCGGGTCCACGTCGTTCCACGGCACCAGGACGAAGGCCCGCTGGTGGGCGCGCGGATGCGGCAGGGTGAGCAGCGGATCGTCGGAGACCACGTCCTGGTACGCCACGATGTCGACGTCGATGGTGCGCGGACCCCAGTGCTCGTCCCGCACCCGCTCGAACGCCTCCTCGATGGCGTGGCCGCGCTCCAGCAGCGAGGACGGCGGCAGCGTGGTCTTCACCAGCACCACCGCGTTGAAGTACGTCGCCTGGGTGCCCGGCTCCACGCCCCACGGCTCGGTCTCGTACACCGGAGAAACGGCCTTGACCCGCAGGCCCGGGGTGTCCTCCAGCGCGTCCACCGCGCCTTGGAGGGTCTCCAGGCGGTTGCCCAGGTTGCTGCCGAGGGAGATCACTGCCCGTTTGGGGTTGGACAGGGTCACATCGGCGGCGTCCACCTTCTCCACCACGGAGGCGGGAACGGGCTGCACGGTCGGGTCGCTGCTGCTCATACTCGGCTCCGGGTAATGGTGATGGTGACATCGTCGAAGGGCACGGTGATCGGGGCCTGCGGCTTGTGGACGACGACCTCGACCTCGCGCACCACATCATGCTTCAGGCAGGTGTCCGCTATCCGTTCGGCAAGGGTCTCGATCAGCTCGACCGGCTCGCCCCGCACCACGTCCACGACCTCCTCGGCCACCACGCCGTAGTGGACGGTCTTGGTCAGGTCGTCGTCGGCGGCGGCGGGACGGGTGTCCAGGCCGAGCACGAGGTCCACGACGAACGTCTGGCCCTCCTCGCGCTCCTCCGGGAACACGCCGTGGTGCCCACGAGCCCTCAGGCCGCGCAGCGCGACACGATCCACCCGAATCACTCCTGCTGGTCGTCGGTTACGCGGACACGCCCCGGCCGGTCCGGAACGCACCAGTGACCCCCTGCCGTCGGCGGGGGAACCTCCTCGAATCTACCTGCGAATGTCGGCGGCACATGCCCACGGGGTCGCGGCAGATGCCTCCCACAGCCCCGCGCCACCTTCACCTACCCGCACCTCGCACGGCTCGAACGGAACCCATTCGAGCCATCACGGGGCCGGGATCAGGGACTCAGCCCGGCATCAGCCGATCATCGTCATCGGGACCCTCCGGGCCCTCGTCGTCACGCTCCGCGAGCACCGGGGAGCCGTGGTGCGACCACACCTTCCAGCCGTCGTCGGTGCGCCGGAACACGTTCGTCGCCACCACCAGTTGGCCGACCAGCGGGCCGAGCTGCCCCTCCTCCTCGGCCGGGGCGCCGCTGAGGATGTTCTCGGTGCAGGTCACCAGCGCGGTGTCGGACATCACCGACACCTCGACGTCGGTCAGGAAGAACTGGATGTAGTCGGTGTTCGCCATGATCAGCGCGTACGAACGGAGCACCTCGCCCCGGCCGCGCAGCACCGGCCAGCCCGGGTGCACACAGGACACCTCGGTCTCGGCGGAATCCAGCCACAGCCGGTCCAGCGCCCCGTGGTCGCCCTGCTCCATGGCCTCGTACAGAGCGGTGTTCACCAGCGCCACCCGCTCGCTGTCCGTCAGGGAAGTCACAGCGCTCCCGCCGCGTTCGCCGCGTTCTCGAGGTACCCGGCCTCGGCCGTCTCGATGGCCCGGGCCACCCGCACCGCGTCCGCGCTCGCCCGCACCTCGTGCACCCGGACCGCCCACGCGCCCTCGCGCGCGGCGATCGCGGTCACCGCGGCGGTCGCGGCGTCCCGCTCCCTGGCGGGCGGCGGAGCGCCCCCGTCGTCGGCCAGGACCCGGCCCAGGAACCGCTTCCGGGAGGCCGCCACCAGCAGCGGACGGCCCAGTTGGCGCAGTGCGGACAGGTGCGCGACCAGAGCCAGGTCGTGTTCGGCGTCCTTGGCGAAGCCCAGCCCCGGGTCGAGCACGATCCGCTCGGGGGCGATACCGCCCTCGACGGCCCGGTTCACGCTCGTGCGCAGTTCGGCGACGACCTCGCCGACCACGTCCTCGTACACCGCCCGGTTGTTCATGTCGATCGACTGGCCGCGCCAGTGCATCACCACGAAGGGCACCTCGGCCGCGGCCACCGCCGGCACCATCGCCGGGTCCGCACGGCCGCCGCTCACATCGTTGACCAGCAGCGCGCCCGCCTCGATCGCCCGCTCGGCGACCGTGGCCCGCATGGTGTCCACGCTGATCGAGACGCCGGCCGAGGCCAGCTCCCGCACCACCGGGATCACCCGGCGCAGCTCCTCGGCCTCGTCGACGCGCGCCGCGCCCGGCCGGGTCGACTCGCCCCCGACGTCCACCAGGTCGGCCCCGGCCGCGACCAGGTCCAGCCCGTGCTTGACGGCCAGGTCGGTGTCGAACCACTGGCCGCCGTCGGAGAAGGAGTCCGGCGTGACGTTCACCACGCCCATGACCGCACACCGGTCCCATTCCGGCAGTCCGGTCACTCGGCCCCGCTCGCGCAACGTCCTCATGACCTTAAGGCTAGACGTACCGGCAGCCCGGGCGGGGGACGCGGGGGGCGGGGTGCCCGTACAGGTGGCCCGCCCTCAGGTCGCGTGCCTGCTCGGGCGGTGTGCCCGCGCGGATGGCGCGCCCGCGCGGACGGTCTGCCCTCAGGCGGCCTGCTCCAGTTCGCGGCGCCGGGCCGGGGCCTGGTGCGCACAGGGCCGCGGCTCGGCGCGCCGCCCGCGGCGCAGCAGCCGGGGCAGCGCCAGGGAGACGAACCCCTCGGCCTGCATCGCGGCCAGGCCGATGCGCGGCAGGTCCCGGGTGTTGCGGAAGACCACGAAGCGCGGCTCCCAGCGCGGCCGGAACTTGGCGTTGAACTTGTACAGCGACTCGATCTGGAACCAGCGGGACAGGAACACCAGCAGCCCCCGCCAGCCGCGCAGCACCGGGCCCGCGCCCAGCTTCTCGCCGCGGGCCAGCGCCGAGCGGAACATCGCGAAGTTCAGCGACACGCGGGTGACGCCCAGCGCCGGGGCGGCCTGGAGCGAGGCGACGATCAGCAGCTCGTTCATGCCCGGGTCGGCGCTCCGGTCGCGCCGCATCAGGTCCAGCGACATCCCGTCCGGGCCCCAGGGCACGAAGTGCAGGACGGCCTTCAGGTCCCCGTACGGACCCTCCTCGGCGCCCTCCTCGGCGGCCTTGTGGGCGGTGGCGATCACCGACTCGCCGTCCGCCGGGTCGCCGATCCGGCCCAGCGCCATCGAGAAGCCGCGCTCGGTGTCGGTGCCCCGCCAGTCCTCCGCGGCGCGCCGGACGGTCTCCAGCTCCGCCGCGTCGAGGTCGGCGACGCGCCGCACCCTCGTCTCGTAACCGGCCCGCTCGATGCGCTTGACCATCTGGCGCACGTTGCGCATGGCGCGTCCGGAAAGGGTGAAGTCCGCGACGTCCACGATCGCCTCGTCGCCCAGTTCCAGCGCGTCCAGCCCGGTCTCCCGGGTCCACACCTCGCCGCCGGTCTCGCTGCACCCCATCACCGCGGGGGTCCAGGAGTGCGCCCGCGCCTCCTCCATGAACGCGGCGATCGCGCCCGGCCACGCCTCCACGTCGCCGACCGGGTCACCACTGGCCAGCATCACGCCGGAGACCACGCGGTAGCAGACGGCAGACTTGCCGCTGGGCGAGAAGATCACCGCCTTGTCGCGGCGGAGCGCGAAGTGGCCGAGCGAGTCACGGCGCCCGTGGGTGGCGAGCAGCTCCCGCAGCCGCTCCTCGTCGGAGGCGGTCAGCCGGGCGGCCGGGTGCTCGGGGCGGAAGGCGAGGTACGCGGTGGTGGCGACCGTCAGCAGGCCGAGCGCGCCCAGCGAGTAGCCGACCGTGTAGTCCGCGCCGTCGCGGTAGCCGACCGGCCCCTCGAAGCCGAACAGCCCCCACAGCACGTGCTCCAGCTGCGCCGCCAGCGACGGCGCGCCCTCGATGGTGTCCGGGTGCGACCGCACGATGAGCAGCCCGACCCCGACGCTCACCGCGCCCATGACCACGAAGTTGGCCAGCGCCATCCAGCGGCTGCGGGGGTCGGGCAGCGCGGCGAACTCGCGGCGGTAGCGCAGCAGCACGACCATCAGGACGAGCGAGAAGACGGTGCCCAGGACCGAGTGCCGGTACAGCAGCTGGGCCGCCGCCCCGACCGGCAGCAGCGCCACCGCCGCCACCCAGGCGCGGCGCTTACGCCGCTTCAGGCCGTGCGCCAGCATCAGCAGCAGCAGCCCGACCACGATCGACGCCGCGGCGGCCAGGGAGCTGACCGCGCCGGGCAGCAGCTCCGCCAGCGCGTGCACCTTGCTGTGCCGCAGCCGCGGAAAAACGATGTCCACGAGCCCGATCACCGTGCAGGCCGTGCCGACGGCGGTGGGGACCGTCTCCGGACGCGGCCCGCGCAGCACGCGCCGTATCCGGTTGGGAACCCCTCCGGACTTTTCGGCATCTGGACTGTCAGACATTCGCATTCCCGTCGCTTCGGTCAAAGGATCTTTGGTTCTCTGACGCAGCTTCCGCACGATTTGCGTCTATCTAGATGCAGTTCGAGGCGGCGGGGTTCCGCCCCCGGCTCCCGCCGGAAGGCGCCCCCCCCGCGGCACGGACGACCGCCGCCCGGCAGAAAGATAGTGATGGGTCTCACGAGCAACAACGTCGTGATCATGGCTGTCGTCGCGGCGCTGCTGCTGTTCACGGCCACGATATGGCTGTGGCCGCGGCTGGCCGGACGCGGGGTGACCGCCGTGGTCGGCCGGGTCGGCATGCTAGCGGCAACCCAGGTGGCGGTGTTCGCGGCTTTTGGATTGTTCGCCAATCAGTCTTTCGGTTTTTACGGCTCCTGGGCCGACCTCTTCGGGGCCGAGAACGAGATGGGGGTGGTGGTGGACCACGACACCCCCGGCGGCCGGGTGAAGGTCACCGAGAGCCGCAAGCTCAACGTCTCCGGCGGCTCGTCCCCGGAGGCCGGCGGGCGCATCGACAAGGTCACCTTCCGGGGGCCGGTCTCGCGGATCGCGAGCCCCGCGTACGTCTATCTGCCGCCGGAGTACTTCCAGTCCCGGTACGCCGAGCGCCGGTTCCCGGCCGCCCTCGTGCTGACCGGGTACCCGGGCACCACCGAGGCCCTCATCAATGGCCTGAAATACCCCCAGAAGTCCCAGAAGCTGGTCAAAGAGGGAAGAATGCGGCCGACCATCCTGGTCATGATGCGGCCGACGGTGGTGCCGCCGCGGGATACGGAGTGCATGGACGTCCCCGGCGGGCCGCAGACCGAGACCTTCTTCACCAAGGACGTGCCGAAGGCCGTCTCCGAGCACTACCGGGCGGGCGCACAGGCCCGCAACTGGGGCGTCATCGGCAACTCCACCGGCGGCTACTGCGCCCTGAAGATGGCGATGCGCCACCCCGACGCGTTCTCCACCGCCGTCGGGCTGTCCCCTTACTACAAGGCCCCCATCGACCCGACCACCGGCGACCTCTTCGGCGGCAGCAAGCAGCTGGAGCGGGAGAACAACCTCATGTGGCGCCTCGACCACAAGCCCGCCCCGCCGGTCTCGCTGCTGGTGAGCAGCAGCGAGACCGGCGAGAAGAACTACCGGGCGACGATGCGGTTCGTGGCGAAGGTGCAGGACCTGAACCGCCGCGGCGAGCCGATCCGCATCTCGTCGATGATCCTCGGCACCGGGGGCCACAACTTCAACACCTGGAAGCGCGAGGTGTCCCCGGCCCTGGAATGGATGAGCACCCGCCTCCGAGCCGACTGACCTTCCCCCAACCCCGCCCCTTCCCGACCCGGGGCTCCGCCCCGGCCCCCGCACAGCGAGGTGGTGCGCGCCCGCGCGCCTGGCGAGGCGCGCAGGGGCGGTCCCCGCCCGGGGCGTGGGGTCCGGGGCTTACCCGCCTGACGGGGCGCGGGCTGGGGCTCGGACCGCCTGCCGGGCGAAGTCCGGCCGCGTGCGGAGTCGGCGCGCGCCCGCGCGTCTGGCGAGGCGTGCCCAG
>NZ_RIBZ01000766.1:0-10566 GCF_003721215.1 Streptomyces botrytidirepellens | reverse complement strand
GGCCCCGGGACGCCGACCGTGGCGGGCGTCCCGGGGCCCTAGGCGGTCAGCACCGGCGTCAGGGCAGCGCCGGTGCTGAAGGAGCGGCGCCGGGGGGTTGCGCCGCGGGCTCGGGGAGTGGATCTGTGGGGATGGCAGGAGGGGATCAATGGGGGGAGCAAGGCGCGTCAGGGAGGAGGCGCGTCAGGGGCGTACGCCCGCGCGGCCGGACTCGTGATCAGACCGTGGTCGGACCAATGACGGGTGCTGACCCGGGGTGTTTTCCCTCACTGCATCGTGGTGGATGCGGAGCTCCGGGCGCAACCGTTTCGACTGGATGCGGTCGGTCCCAGGCGTCCCCGGGACCGACCGCCCTATGGATGGTGACCGGGCTGCTGTCCCCTGCCGACCGGTCACCTCGCCGACGCGGCACCGGGCTCAACGAGCCCGTTCACGAGCCGGTCACGCGCCGTACGGGTGACGGGAGGGGCCGGATAGGGGGACCGGGGCGTCAGGCCCGGCCGCGGCACAGCTCCAGCAGCGTCATGGCGAGGGTGGTGCCGGGCTTGCCGAGCGTCCGGCGGTAGCGGTCGAGGATCTCCATCTCGCGGGAGAGGTGCACGCGCCGCCCGCCCGCCGCGATGCGCGCCTCCTGGATGGAGGCCGAGACCGCCATCCGTTCCCGGACAAGTTCGAGGATGCGCCCGTCGAGATCGTCGATCCGCTCGCGCGCGGAACCGATCACATCCGAAGTCGTGCTCGTGCTCATATCCGTATCTCCTGGTCTCTGCTGTCGATGAGGTCGATCAGAGGGACCCGGAACCGGGTGAGACCCGAAGCCATACGCACCAGCGCCCCGGGCCTTGACCGGCCCGGGGCGCCTGGGAAGTCGCTTGTCAGTAGTTCAAGCAGCACGACCATGGCAGCCGGACGGGCCGGTGCCATAGGTAAAGACGAAGGTCATGCGCGTGGACATGAGGCTGATTATGGGCTGGTTAGAATCGAAAGTCCAACCCTCCAGTTCCACCGCCGGAAGGCCGCCGAAGTGCCATCAGCGTCCCCTGCTGCCGCCCCCGACACCGTTCTGGTCGTCGACTTCGGCGCGCAGTACGCCCAGCTCATCGCCCGACGAGTCCGCGAGGCCCGGGTCTACAGCGAGATCGTCCCGTCCACCATGCCGGTGGCGGAGATGCTCGCCAAGAACCCGAAGGCGATCATCCTCTCGGGTGGGCCCTCCTCGGTCTACGCCGAGGGAGCGCCCCGGCTGGACCGTGCGCTCTTCGAGGCCGGGATCCCCGTCTTCGGCATGTGCTACGGGTTCCAGCTGATGGCCGTCACGCTCGGCGGCACCGTCGACAACACCGGGGCGCGCGAGTACGGCCGCACCGACCTGTCCGTGTCCAAGCCGGGCTCGACGCTCTTCGCGGGCACCCCCGAGCAGCAGCAGGTGTGGATGTCGCACGGCGACGCCTGCTCGGCCGCGCCCGAGGGCTTCACGGTCACCGCGTCCACCGACCAGGTGCCGGTCGCGGCGTTCGAATGCGACGAGCGCAAGCTGTACGGCGTACAGCACCACCCCGAGGTGATGCACTCCACCCACGGCCAGCAGGTCCTGGAGCACTTCCTGTACCGGGGCGCGGGCCTGAAGCCCACCTGGACCACCTCCAACGTGGTCGAGGAGTCCGTGGCGGCCATCCGCGAGCAGGTCGGCACCAAGCGCGCGATCTGCGGGCTGTCCGGCGGGGTGGACTCCGCCGTCGCCGCCGCCCTCGTCCAGAAGGCCATCGGCGACCAGCTCACCTGCGTGTACGTCGACCACGGGCTGATGCGCAAGGGCGAGTCCGAGCAGGTCGAGAAGGACTTCGTGGCGGCCACCGGCGTCCAGCTGAAGGTCGTCGAGGCCGAGCAGCGCTTCCTGGACGCGCTCGCCGGGGTCTCCGACCCCGAGGAGAAGCGGAAGATCATCGGCCGGGAGTTCATCCGGGTCTTCGAGCAGGCCCAGGCCGAGCTGGTGGCCGAGGCGGGCGCGGCCGGTGAGGCCGTGGAGTTCCTGGTGCAGGGCACCCTCTACCCGGATGTGGTGGAGTCCGGCGGCGGCACCGGCACCGCCAACATCAAGTCCCACCACAACGTGGGCGGGCTGCCCGACGACATCGAGTTCCAGCTGGTCGAGCCGCTGCGCCGGCTCTTCAAGGACGAGGTGCGCAACGTCGGCCAGGAGCTGGGCCTCCCGGAGGACATCGTCCACCGCCAGCCCTTCCCGGGCCCGGGCCTCGGCATCCGCATCATCGGCGAGGTCACCAAGGACCGCCTGGACCTGCTCCGCGAGGCCGACGCGATCGCCCGCGAGGAGCTGACCGCCGCCGGTCTGGACCGCGAGATCTGGCAGTGCCCGGTGGTCCTGCTCGCCGACGTCCGCTCGGTCGGCGTCCAGGGCGACGGCCGCACCTACGGCCACCCCATCGTGCTGCGCCCGGTGTCCTCCGAGGACGCCATGACGGCCGACTGGTCGCGCCTCCCGTACGACGTGCTGTCGCGGATCTCGACCCGCATCACCAACGAGGTGGACGAGGTCAACCGGGTGGTCCTGGACATCACCAGCAAGCCGCCCGGCACCATCGAGTGGGAATGATCGTCATCTGATCGTCAACACCGACGCCGTCGCTCATACGTTTGAGCGGCGGCGTCGCCGTTTGCCCTGGGTACTCTGACCGCAGAGGCGAGACTCCGTCCCATGGGAGCAATCATGAGCGCCGCACGCGAGTACGGGCTGGACGAGCAGTACGAGTGGGCCCGCCCGCCGCAGGGCGGCTGGACGGCGGACGACCTCGACCGGCTTCCGAATCTTCCTCCGCATACGGAGCTGATCGACGGGAGTCTCGTCCTCGTGAGTCCGCAGACGGCCTTTCACATGCGCGCCCTGCGCCTGTTCGAGCACGCCTTGCTGGACCAGGTACCGGACACCTTGGACGTCATGCGGGAGATGACGGTCAAGCTGGACGACAAGAACCGTCCGGAGCCCGATGTCCTGGTCCTTCGGGCCGGAGCGGACGCCGGGCCTCTCGACACCTGGTACAGGCCGGAGGATGTCGTGCTGGCCATCGAAGTGGTGTCGGCGGACTCCAAGGAGCGCGACCGCAAGGTCAAGCCACCCAAGTACGCGGGCGCCGGCATTTCGCACTTCTGGCGGGTGGAGGAGGACGGCGGGCTCCCCGTGGTCTACGTCTACGAGCTGGACCCCGCTGTGAAGGCGTACCTGCCCACCGGCATCTACCACAGCAAGCTCACCCTGAGCGTCCCGTTCCCCATCGAGATCGACCTCACCTCGATCAATCGCCGCCCCTGACCCTGGCCTCCTGCGATACCCAGAGGTAGCTTCCGCCTCGGAGCCTTGAAGGTCCCGAGGAGGGAGCTGCCGATGACGATGCCGATACCGCGGCCGAACCCCGAGCCGATACCGACCGACCAACTGCACATCACCATGCCGCCCACCCACGCCTCCCCGGCCGACGAGCGGCGGTACCGCAAGGAGCGGCTGGCGGCGGCGTTGCGGATCTTCGGGCGGTACGGGTACGAGGAGGGGGTCTCGGGGCACATCACCGTGCGCGACCCGGAGCTCACCGACCACTTCTGGGTGAACCCCTTCGGCATGCCCTTCGCCCACGTCACCGTGAGCGACCTGATCCTCGTCAACGAGGCGGGCCAGGTGGTCGACGGGCGCTACCACGTCAACCAGGCGGCCTTCGTCGTTCACTCTTCCGTGCATCGGGCCCGACCGGATGTGGTGGCGGTCGCCCACACCCGTTCCGTCCACGGCCGGGCCCTGTCCGCGCTCGGCGAGCTGCTGGAGCCGATCACCCAGGACGTGTGCGCCTTCTTCGAGGACCACGGGCTCTACGACAGCAGCACCGGCGTCGTCGTGGACGAGGAGGAGGGCCACCGGATTGCGTCCGCGCTCGGTGCGTACAAGGCCCTCATCCTGCGCAATCGCGGTCTGCTGACCGTCGGCGACTCGGTCGACGCGGCCGCCTGGTGGTTCATCACGATGGAGCGCGCGTGCCAGGCGCAGCTGTCGGCGAAGGCGGCGGGGAAGCCGGTGCTCATCGATCACCGGAGCGCCGTGCAGACCCGTGAGCAGCTCGGAAGCGATCTTGTGGCGTGGATCAACTATCAGCCTCTGTATCTCCAGATCACGCGCGGTGAGCCGGACCTGCTCAACTGAGACCCCTCGCGGTGCGGCACAATCCTCCCTCAACACATGTCAGTTGGGCGTACAGAACGAGTGAACGACGGAGCGGTGAGACCTCGTGGCGGTGGACACGACGAAAGACGCCACGAAGGCGAACGTGAAGGCGGCGGGCGGACCCGGCGGCCACGGCCACGCGGACCACGGCCCGGCGGGCTGTGAGTGCCCGCAGGGCGCCCGTGAGGGCCACCGGCGGGCGGTGGCCGCGTTCGTGGCCATGCGGGAGCGTTTCGCGGCCGGGGAGGGCCTTCCGGCGGCTCTCGCGCACTCCGCGGGGGCGTCCCGGCAGTGGGTGTCGGACGAGCTCGCCCACGCGGCCCGTACGGTCCTCGACTGCGGCCAGGCCGAGAGCACCGCATGGCGCGACGCGGTGTGGCGGCGCACCCTGCTGGTGGTCTGGGGCGCGGTCGGGGCGCTGCTGATCGGGCAGTTGGCGACGGCGCTCGGCACCGGCTGGTCGGTCGCCCGCACCGCCGGGCTCACCGCCGCCCTCGTCACCGGGGCGCTGCTGACCCTCACCGCCCGGCTGCACTACGGCAACGGCGGCCCGCTCGCGCCGCTCGTCGGCGAGGACAACCGGATGTCCACCTCCCGCTCCCTCGCCGCCGCCTGGCTGCTGCTCGCCGTCTTCTCGGTGCTCGTCCTGGCCGTCGAGCTGGCCGTCGACCCCGGCGACCGGGACCGGATCGCCGGTGGGCTGTCCCTCGGCCACGCCGCCGGGCTGCTCACGGTCGCCGCGCTGACCTGCGTGGCCGCGGTGCTCGCCCGGCTCGTCGTCGCGGCCCGGGTGCGGGCGCAGCGGCTCCAGAAGGTCCGCGCGGTCCGCCCGCGCGCCGCCGACCTCCTCACGGACGACGCGGGCCGCGGCAGCTTCGCCGACGCCCAGTACGTCGTCGTCCACGCGGTCGCGCTCACGTTCGCCGCCGTCCGCCTCGCCCGCGAGCCGTGGCGGCTGCCGGAGCTGCCCTGGGGGCTGGTGCTGCTCGCCGTCGTCTCCGTCCTGATGTACCTCACCGGGAAGTACGCGGAGGGCGGCCGCCCGACCGTGCTGTCCGTCGTCCGGGTCCGCCCCGAGGAGGGCGGCATCGACCGCGACGCCCCGATCCGTACCGGCGACGACATCGAGATCCGCGGCAACGGCTTCGTCCCGCCGGGTGCGGGGGACCCCGACCGGCTGGCCCGGATGGTCGTCCGTATCGGCGCCGTCCACGTCCACGTCCCCCTGGTGCCGGTGGCGGGCGGCTTCAGCAACCCGACCGACACGGCGCTGACCGTTCCGGTGCCGGTGGACGTGGAGCCGGGCCGGGTGGACGTGCAGGTGGTGACGGCGTCGGGGGCGGAGACGAACCGCTACCAGATCGACGTACTGGACTGAGTCGGAACCCCCCTGGGCTGAGTCGGAACCCTCTTCCCCTCCGTATGGTTTTGATGACTGCGCAACGGGAGAGGCGGGCGTCATGAGGCATGCGGACCGAACGGTCGGAGGGGGTCCCGCGGGAGACGCGGGCAGTGTGAACGTCGTGAGCGGCATAGGCGGTCCGCCGACGGGCGGAGTGCGGGAGATGGCGGCCCGCTATGCGCTGCTGCCGCTGCGGATCTTCCTCGGCGTCACCTTTGTGTACGCCGGGATCGACAAGCTCACCGATTCGGCGTTCCTCGCCGACAGCGGCGCGGGCTCGATCGGCCAGCTGATGAGCCAGGTGCGCGACACCTCGGCCGTCCCCTGGCTGGTCGACCAGGCCCTGAACGCCCCGAGCACCTTCGGCTACGTCATCGCCTTCGGCGAACTGGCCGTCGGCCTCGGCACCCTCTTCGGGCTCCTCACCCGCCTGGCGGCCCTCGGCGGGGCGCTGATCTCGCTCAGCCTGTGGCTGACGGTGAGCTGGCAGACGGAGCCGTACTACTACGGCAACGACCTGGCCTATCTGATGGCCTGGCTGCCCCTGGTTCTCGCCGGTGCCCCCTACCTGTCCCTGGACACGGTCTGGAGCAAGCACCGCCGCCGCCAGAACTCACAGCTCTTCACCTGACCCACGGCACATCCGGCGTCCGGCTCCGCTCAGGGGAGCCGGATGCCGTCGCGGACCTTGTCGAAGATCGGGCGGTACCGGCTCCACTGGTCTTCCGGCGCGCTCAGATAGATCGCGTACTCCTTGTCGCCCTCGTTGCCGAAGCCCAGGTCGATCGCCCGGAACCAGCGGGCGCGGCCCTTGAACCGGAACTCCCAGATCGCCGCGGGCATGCCGCGGAAGGTGGTCTCCTGCATGCGGGTCCGCTCGTACGCGAGGACCTCCTTCTTCAGGCTGGCCTCGACGTCCTCGAAGTGCTTGACCTGGTCGTCGGAGGCGAAGTCGAGGACGTTCACCGACAATTGGACCATCTTGGTGGGGTCGAGGTAGCGGACCTCCTGGGTGTTGTCGACCTTGCCGTCCGAGTCGGAGTCGATCTTCCACGCGTCGGGGACGGGGAAGGAGACGCCGAGGCCCTTCACCAGGCGGTAGCCCTCGGGGACGGGGGACGGGGTGAACGAGGGGGAGGCCGAGGGGGCCGAGGCGGAGGGGCTGCCGATGTCCGCCTTCCACGCGTAGACGCCACCCGCCACCACCACGATCGCCAGCGCCGTCCCGACGGCGGTCCACCGGGCCTTGCGCGCCCCGGAGCCCTTGGGCGGGGAGGCGGTAGGGAAATCGGGGACGGGGTTCGGCCGCTGCGGTGTGGGAGCGTCCCGCCGTGGGGGCGGCCCCGGAGGCGTCTCCGCGGCCGGGCTCCGGTTCGTCGTCAGGACCATGGTCGTCGTGGTCGTCCGACCGCCGTCCTGCCCCTGTACCGGGAACACCGTCGTCTCCGGCTCCGACGCCGGGCCGCGCAGCGCCCGTTCCGTCTCCTCCGCCGACGGCCGCCGCTCCGGCTCCTTCTCCAGCAGCGCCTCGATCAGCGGGGCCAGCGAGCCCGCCCGCCGCGGCGGGTCCAGCGGGTCCACGGCGATCGCGTACCCGGTCTCGATCGGCGTCGGCTTACGGAACGGAGCCCGGCCCTCCACCGCCTGATAGAGCGTCGCGCCCAGCGCCCACAGGTCGGACGCCGGGCCGGGCTTGCGGCCGCGCACCCGCTCCGGGGCGATGTAGTCGATGGAGCCGACGACCTCGCCGGTCTTGGTGAGCGTGGAGGTGCCGGTGGCCATGGCGATGCCGAAGTCCGTGAGCACGACCCGGCCGTCGGTGCCGAGCAGCACATTGCCGGGCTTGACGTCACGGTGCAGCACGCCCGCCGCGTGGGCGGCGCGCAGGGCGGCGATCATGCCGCGGCCGACGCGGGCGGTCTCGTCGGGGGAGAGCGTTCCGCCCTCCTTGAGCAGGTCGCCCAGGGTCGTGGACGGCACGTACTCCATGACGATGCACGGCAGTCCCTCGTCGTCCACGACGTCGTGGACGACGACCACATTGGGGTGCGTGATGCGCGCCGCGCTCCGCGCCTCGCGGCGGGTGCGCTCGTGCATCGTCGTCAGTTCGTCCTCGCTGAGGTGCGGGGAGACGTGCAGCTGCTTGACGGCGACCTGACGGCCCAGCAGTTCGTCCTCGGCGCGCCAGACCGTACCCATGCCGCCGCGACCGATCTGCTCGGCCAGCCGGTACCGTCCGGCGATCAGCCGCCCTACGTCCGACACCGCACTCCCCTCCCGCTCCACGGCGGCTTGCTCTCCCCGCCTGCCGCGCATGTTCGACCCGCCACGATAGTCGCCACGACATCGGGGATGATCTCAGGGAAGGCCCAGGGTTTCACCGGATGTCGCCGGAACGACCGTCTTGTCACCATGGACGCATGACCGATGCACCCACCGTGGCGGACGAAGGCCAGGGCGCGGCCGGTTCCGGAGGCTCCCGGGGCGCGGGCCCGCAGCCACCGCCTTCGCAGTCGTCGCCGTTCGCGAGCGTGCCGCTGCGGCGCAGCCGCGACCAGAAGATGATCTCGGGGGTGTGCGGCGGGCTGGGCCGCTACTGCGACGTCGACCCGGTGATCTTCCGGGTGGTCCTGTCCGTGCTGGCCGTCGCGGGCGGAATCGGCCTGATCGTGTACGGCTTCTGCTGGCTGCTCGTCCCCATGAACGGGGAGGACGAAAACGAAGGGCGCCGGCTGCTCTCCGGGCGTGTCGAGGGTCCGGCGCTGACGGCGGTGCTGTGCGCGCTGGTCGGCTGCGGGCTGTTCCTGTCGATGCTGAACAACGGCGGCGTGATGTCGTTCTCGTTCATGCTGGCCCTCGCGGCGGGCGGCGTCGGTTATTGGTCACACCACCGGAGGCTGGCGGCGGGGAGCGGCGCCGCGGTGGATCCGGCCACGGCGCAGGCCGTCGCGGACGCGCCCCCGGAGGCCAAGGCTCCGCCGACGCGGGGCGGGCCGGGGCCGTCGTGGTGGCGGGACCCGCTCGTCAAGGACGGCACGACGGGGCTGCCGGGCGCGGCGGGCGCGGGCCACACGGGCTACCTGTGGGGGCCGGACGACGGCCCGTACGACAAGGCCATGGCGCGGGCGGCGCGCGCCCGGCGGATCCGCGACCGGTCCTCCATCGGCGGCTGGATCTTCCTGGTCGCCCTCGCCGCCGCGGCCGCGGGCACCCGGCTGTCCTGGCACTCCCACCCGCTCGGCACCAGCCTGGAGATCGGCCTCACCTGCGCGCTGGCCGTCTTCGGCCTCGGGATGATGGTCAGTTGCTGGTACGGGCGGACGGGGGTGGGGACCGCCCTCATGACCGTCGTCACCTGCGCCCTGCTGGCCGCCGCCACGGCGCTCCCGAGGTCCGTCACCACCGACTGGTCCCGCGAGACCTGGGCCCCGACGTCCGCGGTCGCCGTACGGCCCTCGTACGAGCTGGGCGGGGGCGTCGGCGAACTGAAACTCGACCGCTTCCGGCTGACGGACGACCAGACCGTCCGGACCCGGGCCGAGGTCGGCGCCGGAAAGCTCGCCGTGACGGTGCCCCGGGACGCCCGCCTCAAGCTGTCCATACGGACGGGGCTCGGCGACATCCGGCTCCCGGGCGAGCGCAACGACGACATCGACATCGAGCCGGGCCGGGAACGGACCATCACCCTCGACCCGAAGGGCGGCGCGAGCGCCGCGCACGGAACGCTGGTGCTGCGGCTGTCGATCGGCCTGGGGAACGTGGAGGTGACGCGCTCATGAAGCGCCATCCGGTGGAGCCGGGAAAGCTGGTGGCGGGCCTCGTCGTGCTGGCCGTCGCGACGGTGTACGGGCTGGACGCCGCCGGGGAGTGGGACGTGCGGACGCTCGTGCCGCTGATGGTGCTGGTGGGGGGATTGTGCGTGGCGGGCGTGGTGTCGGCCCTGACGTACCTGGCCAGGCGGAAGCGGGCCCGCGGAACGGAGAGCCCCACCCCGTAGCTCCGGCTCGTTGCTACGCTCCCGCCGTGATGCTCCCGACGGTCGACGACATACGCGCGCTGCACGAGAAGTACGCGCCGACGCGCGAGGCGTTCGAGCTCGTGTACACGCACTGCGAGATCGTCTGGCACGTAGCCGAGCAACTGCTCGCCTCCGATGCCCACCCTCTCGACGCCGACCTCGTCCGCGCGGGCGCCCTGCTCCACGACATCGGCGTCTACCGCCTCTACGACAACACGGGCCGACTCCGCACCGACGAGTACATCCGCCACGGCGTCCTCGGCCACGCGATCCTCCGCGAGGAGGGCTTCCCCGAGCGCCTGTGCCGCTTCTGCTCCTGCCACACGGGCGTAGGGCTCACCCGCCACGACGTCGAGCGCCAGAAGCTCCCCCTGCCGCCGGCCGACTACGTGGCCGAGACCGGCGAGGAACAGCTGGTCATGTACGCGGACAAGTTCCACACCAAGACCACCCCTCCCGCCTTCCTCTCCTTCGACACCTACGTCACCCACGTGTCCCGCTTCGGCCCGGAGAAGATCACCACGTTCCGAGCCCTGCGCACCCGCTTCGGCGAACCGGACGTGGCCCTGCTCAGCGCGAGATACGGCCACGCCCACACCTGAGCCCGCCCCTGACGCCTTCTGCCGCCGCTCGGCAACGCCCCTTGACGCCGCACGGGCTGCTGCGCGGGGCGCCCTGCCGTTGCTCGGGTGGCTCGGCGCCCCGGGCGCCGCTTGGGCGCCCAGCGAGGCGCCCCGCCGCTGCTCGGGCTTCTCGGTGAGGTGCTCTTGACGTCGCTCGGGCGGCTCGGCGACGCCCCCTGCTGCCGCTCGGAGGGGCGCACTTGCCCCCGCTCGGGCGGCTCGGTGAGGCGCCCTGACCCTGCTGGGGCCGCCCGGCGACGCCTCCTGACGCGGCGCGGGCTGCTGGGCGGGGCGCCCTGCC
>NZ_RIBZ01000763.1:0-10532 GCF_003721215.1 Streptomyces botrytidirepellens | reverse complement strand
GCCCCCGCGTGGCGGGGGCGCCCCTCGGCCGCATGACCTCGGCTCGGGCCGCTGCTCGGGCCCTTGCTCGGGCCGCTGCTCAGACCGTCGCCTCTGCTCCGCTGCTCAGTCTTCGCTGGGCGCGGACGGCAGCTTGCTCTGGATCAGCGCCATGACGGAGGAGTCGGTGAGCGTGGTGACGTCACCCAGCGCGCGGTTCTCGGCGACATCCCGCAGGAGCCGACGCATGATCTTGCCGGAACGGGTCTTGGGCAGCTCGGCCACCGGCAGGATCCGCTTGGGCTTGGCGATCGGGCCGAGCTGCTTGGCGACATGCGCCCGCAGCTCCTCGACCAGACCTTCGTCCTCGGCCGCACCGCCGCGCAGGATGACGAAGGCGCAGATCGCCTGGGTCGTCTGCGGGTCGGTGGCGCCGACGACGGCGGCCTCGGCGACCTTGGGGTGCGAGACGAGCGACGACTCGACCTCGGTCGTCGAGATGTTGTGGCCGGACACCAGCATCACGTCGTCGACCCGGCCGAGCAGCCAGATGTCGCCGTCGTCGTCCTTCTTGGCGCCGTCGCCCGCGAAGTAGCGGTTCTCGAAGCGGGACCAGTACGTGTCCAGGTAGCGCTGGTCGTCGCCCCAGATGGTGCGGAGCATCGACGGCCACGGCTCGGTGAGCACCAGGTAGCCGCCCGCACCGTTCGCCACCTCGTTCGCCTCGTCGTCGACGACGGTGGCGGCGATGCCGGGGAGCGCCACCTGGGCGGAACCGGGCTTCGTCGCGGTGACGCCCGGCAGCGGGCTGATCATGATGCCGCCGGTCTCGGTCTGCCACCAGGTGTCGACGACGGGCGTCGTGTCCGCGCCGATGTTCTTGCGGTACCAGACCCACGCCTCGGGGTTGATGGGCTCGCCGACCGAGCCGAGGACGCGCAGCGAGGACAGGTCGAACTTGGCCGGGATGTCGTCGCCCCACTTCATGCACGCGCGGATCGCGGTCGGGGCGGTGTACAGGATGGTGACCCCGTACTTCTGGACGATCTCCCACCAGCGGCCCTGGTGCGGGGTGTCCGGCGTGCCCTCGTAGAGCACCTCGGTCGCTCCGTTGGAGAGCGGCCCGTAGACGATGTACGAGTGGCCGGTGACCCAGCCGACGTCGGCCGTGCACCAGAAGACGTCCGACTCCGGCTTGAGGTCGAAGACGGCGTGGTGGGTGTACGACACCTGGGTGAGGTAGCCGCCGGTGGTGTGCAGGATGCCCTTCGGTTTACCGGTGGTGCCGGAGGTGTAGAGGATGAACAGCGGGTGCTCGGCGTCGAACGCCTCGGGCGTGTGCTGCTCCGGCTGGCGCTCCACGATCTCGTGCCACCAGACGTCGCGGCCCTCGGTCCAGGCCACCTCCTGGCCGGTGCGGCGGACGACCAGCACGCTGCGCACGTTCTCGGTGCCGGGACGGGTCAGGGCCTCGTCGACGGCGGGCTTGAGCGCGGACGGCTTGCCGCGGCGGTAGCCGCCGTCGGCAGTGATGATCACGCGGGCGTCGGCGTCCTGGATACGGGTGGCGAGGGCGTCGGCCGAGAAGCCGCCGAACACCACGGAGTGCGGTGCGCCGATGCGGGCACAGGCCAGCATCGCGATCACGGCCTCAGTGATCATCGGCAGGTAGATGGCGACCCGGTCGCCCGTCCTGACCCCCAGCTCGGTCAGCGCGTGCGCCGCCTGGGAGACCTCCCGCTGAAGCTCGGCGTAGGTCAGCGAACGGGTGTCGCCAGGCTCCCCCTCGAAGTGGAGGGCCACCCGGTCGCCGAGCCCGTTCTCGACATGACGGTCGACGCAGTTGTACGCCACGTTGAGCTTGCCGTCCGCGAACCACTTCGCGAAGGGCGGGTTCGACCAGTCGAGCGTCTCCGTCGGCTCGGTCGCCCAGGTCAGCCGACGGGCCTGCTCGGCCCAGAAGCCCAGGCGGTCCGCCTTCGCACGCTCGTACGCCTCGGCCGTCACGTTGGCGTCCGCTGCCAGGTCGGCCGGCGGCGTGAAGCGGCGCTCCTCGCGAAGAAGGTTGGCCAGGCTTTCGTTGCTCACGACATCTCCCATTCCCAGGGTGTCCGTTGTGTCCCCGCCATAGCTCATCAGCCCCGGGCAGGCCCTGACAAGGCGCTGTCGCCGTAAATTGGTTTAGACCTGTAATCAGATTGCCTCCAGTGCCTCCGCGGCTCCCCTCTTTCCGGGCTCCGGGGTGGCGGCCGGACCGGCCGCGCAGACGGCCACCGGGGTGCCGTCATCCGGCCGGACGGCCAGGAATCGGCTCGATCCGGGCTCCAGTACGTACGCCTGAGCCTCCGCCACATGGAAGTACATCCCGTGCAGCACCAGCCCTCCTTCCGCCACCCGTCGCGCGACGCAGGCGTGCGCCATCAGATGCTCCAGTTGCTGCATCACGTTGATCAGCGCCAGCCGCTCCACATCGTCGGCCACCGGCCGGTCGGCCAGTGCGACCTCGCCTCGCCCCAGCCGCCCGATCCGCTCCATCCGCGCCAGCCCGGGCCTGCCGTGGCGCAGCCAGCGCGCCAAGGGGGTCTGCGCCCCGGGTGGCGCGGACGACGAACCGAGCAGCGCCTGCATCGCCCCGCATCCGGAGTGCCCGCACACCGTGATGCTGCCGACCCTCAGCACCTCCACCGCGTACTCGATGGCCGCGCCCACCGAGTCGCAGGCGGCGTCCGCGCCGGGAGGCGGCACGAGATTGCCCACATTGCGCACGGTGAACAGATCGCCGGGGCCGCTGGAGGTGATCATGCTGGTCACCAGCCGGGAGTCGGCGCAGGTGAGAAACAGCTGGGTGGGTCGCTGTCCCTCCCGGGCGAGCCGCGCCAGCTCGTCGCGCACCAGCGGCGCGGTGTTGCGCTGGAAGGCGCTCACTCCGCCCAGCAGCTGCCCCGCGCCCTCCCTGCGTCCGTGTCCGTGTTCGTGTCCGTCCCCGGCCGCCGAGGCGGGGCGGGTGCAGTGGTGGTTGCGCCAGGGCGTCCACGGGCGGCAGGCGGACGCACCGGCCGCCTCGGTGACCGGCCGCTGCGGCCGGTTGAAGCGGCGCAGCGAGACGAAGACGACGATCGCGATCCCGGCGAGCGCGACGGTCATCAGCCCGGCCTGTAGCGGGGCGTCCGCGGCAAGCGCGATCTGGTCCAAGAGCTTCAACATTCCCGTCTCCTCCGGGGCTTCGCGGTCGCGGGCAAGGCGCGGCCGTGGGTCACGGCGTACTGCGGTGCTGACTCCCAAGCGTTGGTAAATGAATCGTAATGCCAGGTAAAGTCAGTGGGAAGCCTTTTGAGGAGGAGTGGGACGTTGTTCCTTCTATGGGGTGAATAGTCAGGTGAGATGACCGCGCCGGGCGGGCGACTAGGCGGGCGCGGGGGCGGCCGCCGCCCGACCGGTCGGGGCGGCCTCGTCCAGGGCGAAGGCCGGATCGACCTGTGCCGCCAGGTCGGCACCCGTCTTCGCGTTCCCCCAACTCTGCGCGTTCTTCAGGTGGAAGTGCACCATCTGGCGGGTGTAGCGCTGCCAGTCCCGCTGCTCGTAGGAGGCGTCCACCGCGTCGTGCAGCGTGCGCAGCGCCGCGCGGTTGGGCTCCTCCAGCTCCGCGAAGCGCGGCGCGCGGCCCTTCTCCATCGCCCGGACCCAGTCGGAGTGGCCGACGGTGACCAGCAGGTCGTCTCCCACCTCGGCGCGCAGGAAGGCGAGGTCGTCCGGGCCCTGCACCTTGTTCCCGACCACGCGCAGCGCCACGTCGAAGTCGCGGGCGTACTCCTTGTACTGGCGGTAGACCGCGATGCCCTTGCGTGTGGGCTCGGCGACCAGGAACGTCATGTCGAAGCGGGTGAAGAGCCCGGAGGCGAAGGAGTCGCTGCCCGCCGTCATGTCGACGACCACGAACTCCCCACGCCCGTCGACCAGATGGTTGAGGCACAGCTCGACCGCGCCGACCTTGGAGTGGTAGCAGGCGACGCCGAGATCGGACTCGGTGAAGGGTCCGGTCGCCATCAGCCGCACCTCCCCGTCCCCGAGCGGGACGGTCCGGGCGCACGCCTCGTAGACGGGGTTGTCCTCGCTGATCCGCAGCAGCCGCGAACCCTCGCCGGGCGGCGTTGTCTTGATCATGGTCTCGGCGGAGGCGATCCGGGGGTTCGTCCCGCGCAAGTAGTCCTTGATCAGGGGGAGATGGGCGCCCATGGCGGGCAGCGCGGCGGCCTCCGCCTCGTCGAGCCCGAGTGCCGCGCCCAGATGCTGATTGATGTCGGCGTCGACCGCGACGACCGGGGCGCGGGTGGCGGCGAGATGGCGGATGAACAGCGACGACAGCGTCGTCTTGCCGCTGCCGCCCTTGCCTACGAAAGCGATCTTCATGTTCAGAAAGCGTAGGTGAGTGATCCTCTCCCATGAGGGATTTACGTGAAGAAAACCACTCCAACGAGGGGCACCGGGCAACGGGTGCGTAGGGTCGTACTCATGAGTACGTCAGCAGATCCGCTCGCCACCCTGGCGGCGCTGCCCGGTGTGGCCGAGTCCGTGGAGGCCGTACGGACGGCAGTGGACCGGGTCTACGGCCACCGGGTGATGCGCCGCCGCAGCAACGAGGTCACGTCGGAGGCGGCGCTGCGCGGAGCGCGTGGTTCCGCTGCGCTGGCCGGTGCCGACTGGGCGCTCGAAGAGGTCCGCCGCCGCACCGACTTCGGGGCCGACGGGGAGCCGCACACGGTGGGTGCGGCGCTGCGGGTGACCGCCGAGGCCGGTCAGCTGCTCAGCGTCTGGCGGCAGTCGCCGCTGCGGGTGCTGGCCCGGCTGCATCTGGTCGCGGCCGGAGGGGCGGAGGTTGACGACAGAGTCGGACGGCCCCGGCTGGCGGGCGAACCGGTACGGGAGCAACTGGTCGGGCCGGAGCCGCCGGACGCCGACGAGGTGGCGGCCCGGCTCGACGGCCTGGCGCGGCTGCTGCTCGCGGGCAGCGAGGCCCCGGCGCTGGTGACGGCCGCGGTGGTGCACGGGGAGCTGCTCGCGCTGCGGCCCTTCGCCTCCTACAACGGCCTGGTGGCGCGCGCGGCCGAGCGGATCGTGCTGGTCGGCAGCGGGCTCGACCCGAAGTCCATCTGTCCGGCGGAGGTGGGCCACGCGGAGCAGGGTGCCGCGATGTGTGTGGCCGGGCTGGAGGGCTATGTGTCCGGGACTCCCGAGGGCATGGCGGCCTGGATCGCGCACTGCGGACGGTCGGTTGAGCTGGGTGTGCGGGAGAGCACGGCCGTATGCGAGGCGATGCAGCGGGGAGCGGCCTGAGGCCGTCCGGCTCCGGGTGCTTCCGGGGCCGGACAGAGTTGCGGCGGCACCACGAGGGTGCCGCCGCTGGCACGTCCGCCGGGTTACCAGTGCGTGCACATAAATTCGCCCATCAGGCCGGGATCTTCGCCCGTCACCTGGTGCGGCTGGCCCGTAATCGACGGGTCGGCGTCGCGTGGGTGCCCAGCATCCGTGCTCGGTCCGTGGGGCCTTGGTGCGTCTGGGGAGATCCTCCCGGATACCCCTGGTCTCGCGGGCCGTCGATTCCTTTCTACTCCTGCGCGGAGCCAAGTGGAACCCCTCCACGCAGATCTTTGCGGCGAGGTCAAATGCGGGCATAAGGGGCGCGTCGTCGGCTGGCGTACCAGACCAGACCGGCGGTGGCGGCGGCCGCGCCCACTGCCGCGACCGCGGCCAGCACCGGCCGCGGCGGCATGGACAGCGAGGGCAGCCGCTGCTTCAGCCGCACCGGGCGATCGAAGGAGAGGACCGGCCAGCCGCGGGCGACCGCTTCGCGGCGCAGGGCCCGGTCCGGATTCACCGCGTGCGGATGGCCGACCGACTCCAGCATCGGCAGATCGGTTGCCGAATCGCTGTACGCGTAGCAGCGCGACAAGTCGTAGCCCTCGGACTCGGACAGCTCGGCGATCGCCTCCGCCTTGGTCGGCCCGTAGGCGTAGTACTCGACCTCCCCGGTGAAGACCCCGTCCTCGACGACCATGCGGGTGGCCACCACCCGGTCCGCGCCCAGCAGCTCGCCGATCGGCTCCACGACCTCCGCTCCCGAGGTGCTGACAATCACTACATCGCGTCCGGCGGTGTGGTGTTCCTCGATGAGTGAAGCCGCTTCGTCGTAGATGATGGGGTCGATCAGATCGTGCAGAGTCTCCGCGACGATCTCCTTCACCTGCGTGACATTCCAGCCGCGGCAGAGTGCCGAGAGGTACTCGCGCAACCGCTCCATCTGGTCGTGATCGGCGCGGCCGGCGAGGAAGACGAACTGGGCATAAGCAGTACGCAGTACGGCTCGACGGTTGATCAGCCCACCCCGGTAGAAGGACTTGCTGAAGGTGAGCGTGCTTGACTTCGCAATGACCGTCTTGTCCAGGTCAAAGAAGGCGGCTGTCCGGGGCAAGGAGTGGTTTTCCACGACGCCGAGCATAGGGCCCACCATTCGGCGTAAGCTGAGGCGCGTGGGTTTGCCTGAGAAGGCTCTCGGGTACACCATGGAAGTCACGGATCGTTCGCGACCGTGCTAACCCGGTCCGACTCCTCCCCCCCCGAGTCGGCCGTGGGGACGACCCCCGCTCTCCCCCCCGGCGGGGGTCGTCGCATGTCCGGACGCTTTTTCGGGCCTTTCACGCGATCTTGCTCCCCTCATCCGGGCCTGGGTGACGCCTGCTCTCCAGCACCCTGAACGGTTACCGTGCGTAATCGCTAGGCTGCACTCCGGAAGTCACTGGTTTAGGTGACTGGGATATTCACAACTGATGAGTTGTCCACGGTTTTGGACCAAGATCCCCAAGATTTTCAGGATCGCGACACGGTGATTCTCCGCGTTGTTTGCACTCGCCGTTCGCGTGAGTGAGAGCGCGTAACGATATGGGGAGGGGATCGTGACTGCATCCATCACACCGGAACGGTCATCACCGGAAGAAGGACAGCGCGGCAGACCGCTGATCATCACCGAGGACGAAGAGCTTCTCGACGATCTGCTGCGCCTGTGCGCGGCCGCCGGAGCCGAGGCCGAAGTGGCCCATGGCGCACCCACGCGCCGGGGCAGTTGGGAGGGCGCGCCGCTGATTCTCGTCGGGGACGACGCGGCGGCCGGGCTCCGGGGCCGCGTCCGCAGAGCGGGCGTGCTGCTCATCGGGCGCGATCTCGACGACCACAACATCTGGCGCCGGGCGGTGGATCTCGGCGCCGACAACGTGGCGTTCCTGCCCGATGCCGAGACCTGGCTCGTGGACCGGATCGCCGATGTCGCGGAGGGGGTCGGGCAACAGGCCCTGACCGTCGGGGTCATCGGAGGGCGCGGTGGGGCCGGAGCCTCCACCCTCGCCTGCGCCCTGGCCGTCTCGGCGGCCCGCTCGGGCCGGCGCACCATGCTCATCGACGGCGATCCGCTGGGCGGCGGCCTCGACGTGCTGCTCGGCGGCGAGGGGTCGGAGGGGCTGCGATGGCCCGCCTTCGCCGAATCGCGCGGCCGCGTCGCCGGGAGCGCGCTGGAGGAATCACTGCCCGAGCTGCACTCCCTGCGGGTGCTCAGCTGGGACCGGGGCGATTCGGTCGTCATTCCGCCCTCGGCGATGCGCGCGGTGCTGGCCGCGGCCCGTCGGCGCGGCGGGGTCGTGGTGGTGGATCTGCCGCGCCGGGTGGACGAGGCGGCGGCCGAGGCCCTCGCCCAGGTGGACCTCGGCCTGCTGGTCGTCCCGGCGGAGCTGCGCGCCGTCGCGGCCGCCCACCGGGTCGCGTCCACGGTGGGCATGGTGCTGAGCGATCTGCGCGCGGTGGTGCGGGGCCCGTGCGGGCCCGAGCTGGACGACGAGGAGATCGCCCGGCTGCTCGGGCTGCCGCTGGCCGGTCAACTGCCGCCGGAACCGGGGCTGCTGGACGCGATCGACGGCGGCGAGCCCCCGGGCGGCAGCGCACGCGGCCCGCTCGGCCGGTTCTGCTCCGAGTTCTGGGCACGGGCCCTGCCCGGCGCGGGGGGTGTCACCGCATGAGCGTCGAAACCCTGGATCTGCTGGACGCGGTGCGGCTGCGGCTGGCGGAGAGCGGTGCGGATCCGAGTCCCTCCCAGGTGGCGGCCGCCCTGCGCGAGGAGGGGCGGCTGCTGGGCGACACCGAAGTGCTCGGCGTGGTCGCCGCGCTGCGCTCCGAACTGGTCGGCACCGGCCCCCTGGAGCCGCTGCTCGCCGCGCCGGAGGTCACGGACGTGCTGGTCACCGCCCCCGACGAGGTGTGGGTGGACCGCGGCGCAGGGCTGGAGCGGACGGCCGTCACCTTCGCCGACGCGGCCGCCGTGCGCAGGCTCGCCCAGCGGCTCGCCGCGGTGGCCGGTCGGCGGCTGGACGACGCCCGGCCCTGGGTGGACGCCCGGTTGCCGGACGGGACACGGCTGCACGCCGTGCTCCCGCCGGTGGCCGTCGGATCCACCTGTCTGTCGTTGCGGGTGGTGCGTCCGCGGGCGTTCTCCCTCGCCGAGCTGGTGGCCGCCGGGACCGTGCCGCCCGGCGGCGCGGAGCTGCTGCGGGCCATGCTGGACGCCCGGCTCTCGTACCTGGTGAGCGGCGGCACCGGGTCCGGCAAGACGACGTTGCTGAGCACCTTGCTGGGGCTGGTAGGCCGGGAGGAGCGCATCGTCCTCGCCGAGGACTCGGCGGAGCTGCGGCCCGATCATCCCCATGTGGTCCGGCTGGAGACCCGCCCCGCCAACCAGGAGGGCCGCGGCCAGGTCACCCTGCGGGACCTGGTGCGCCAGGCGCTGCGGATGCGGCCCGACCGGCTCGTGGTCGGTGAGGTGCGGGGTCCCGAGGTCACCGATCTCCTGGGCGCCCTGAACACGGGACACGAGGGCGGCTGCGGCACCGTCCACGCCAATACGGCGGGAGACGTACCGGCCCGGCTGGAGGCGCTCGGCTCGACCGCGGGCCTGGACCGGGCCGCGCTGCACAGCCAGTTGGCGGCCGCCCTGTCGGTCGTGGTCCATCTGGTGCGGGACCGCGACGGACGGCGCAGGATCGCCGAGCTGCACGTGCTGGACCGGGACCGCGCGGGCTTCGTCACCACCGTGCCGGCCGCCCTGTGGGGCCCGCAGGGCTTCGAGCGGGCGGCGGGCTGGCAGCGGCTTCAGCGGCTGTGCGCACGGGGCGGAGGTGCGTCATGACCGGCATCGGAGGGAACCCCGGGGCGCTGACCCTCGGCGCGGCGCTGCTGTGCGCGGCGGCGGCCGCATGGCTGATCTCCGGGCGGGACCGGGAGCTGCGCCGGGCCAGACTGCTGTTCGCGGGTGGTGGGCCCGTCGCGCCCACCGGGCCGGACCCGGCGCGGCGGCTGTCCGAGACGGTCGCCTGGCTCAAGGAGCGCTGGCGGGTCAGGTACGGCGGGCGGATGGGGCGTGAGCTGCTGTGCCTGCCGCTCGGCTGTGTGCTCGCAGTGCTCAGCGCGTCGGTCCTGCCGCTGTTCGCCGCGGTGGCGGCCGTGCCGGTCGTCGGCCGGTGGCTGAGGACCCGGGAGCGCGCCCGGGCCCGCGACCGGCGTGCGACGGGAGTGATCGAGCTGTGCGGCACCGTGGCGGGCGAGCTGCGGGCCGGGCGACAGCCCGGCGAGGCGCTGCTGTCCGTGCCCTCGGGCGACCTGGGGGAGCGATGGGGGCTGGTGTCCGCCGCCGCCCGGTTCGGCGGGGATGTGCCCGAGGCGCTGCGCAGGGCGGCCCGGCAGCCGGGCGCGGAGGGGCTGACCGGGGTCGCGGCCTGCTGGCAGGTGGCCGTCGACGAGGGCGCGGGGCTTGCCGCCGGGCTCGACCGGGTGGCCTCGGCGCTGCGCGCCGAGCGCGAGCAGAGGGAGGTTCTGCGCGCCAGGCTGGCAGGGCCCAAGGTCACCGTCGCGGTGTTGGCCGTGCTGCCGGTCTTCGGGCTGGTGATGGGCGCCGCGCTGGGCACCGAGCCGCTGCACCAGCTCCTGCACACCCCGGTCGGGCTGGGCTGTCTGCTGGGCGGCTGCCTGCTGGAGTGGGCGGGGTTCGTCTGGCTCAGACGGTCGATGCGGGCGGCGCTCGCCCCCGGGAAGGCAGTTGGGCGATGAGCGGCGTCCTTGTCCACAGGCTGGGGATCGTGCTGTCCCTCATGGCGGCCGTCGCGTATGTGGCGATGGCGGGAGTGGAAGCCCGGCGGGGCCGTGCCGCCGGGCGGCGCCTGGCGGCACTGCTGCCGGGCGGGCCAACGGACGCGGACACCGGCACGGCCCGGAAGCCGGCTCGGGCCCGGGAGCGCTGGCGCGCGCGGATGGACGAGGGCGCGGCCCTGGCGTGGGCGGCCTCCCTCGGAGTCCTGCTGGCCGGTGTCGTCCTCGTCGGAGGGCCGCCGGGGTGGGTGCTGGGGCTGGCGGCCGCGTTCGGCGTCCGGTGGTGGCAGCGGCGGCAGACCGACGCGCGGCGGTCCGGCGGCCGACCCGGCGGCGCGGGGAGCGAGGCGGCCGAGGCGGTGCGGCAGATCCCGCTG
>NZ_RIBZ01000760.1:0-10383 GCF_003721215.1 Streptomyces botrytidirepellens | reverse complement strand
GGGCGGGGACACCCGCCCGGCCGGACGAGGAAAAACGGGGGAACCACGGGGGAAAGTACGGGGGAAACACGGGGGAAACGGGGGAGCACAACGGGGGAACGGGGGAAATCCCGCCCGGTCTGACTACGGGGGCAGTCCGGGCGGGAGCTCTCACCTCGCGTTGTCGAGCTTGCGGTAGGCGGACGCCACCTTGGTGAGCCAGGCGACCTCCGCGGTGAAGTTGTCCGTGTCGCGGTCGTGGAAGTCGCCCGCGTCCTCGGTGTCATCGGGGAGGATGCCGGTGCGCTTCGCGTGCAGGGCCTGCCGGATCTGCGCCGCTTCGGTGAACGCCTGCCGGAACTCCTCGCTCGCACCCGGGCCCACCGCGCCGCCGTCAGCGGTGCGGTCGATGTAGGGGCGCAAGTCCCGCCAGCCGTCCCGGATTTCGATGACCCGCCGGTGGAGGCGGTAGTTGAGGTCGGAGGCATCGGATACCGCGGCCCCGGGCGGGTCCAGCACGATGTCCGGCGAGGACTCGTACAGATCCCGCCAGAGCGGATACAGGGCCCGGTACGAGCGGTAACTGTGCGCCCAGTTGAGCAACTTGGCGGCCGAGCCGCCCCACGAGGAGATGGTCAGGCTGACCGAGAGGATGGCGATGCCCGCCGCGCTGAACAGGGACGCGAGGACCGTCCAGGCGCCGATGTCGATCCCGGCCGCGGCGGTGAGGATGTTGACCGTCCTGGCCGTGCAGTAGAGGAAGAGGACCACCGCGGCGACGGACAGCAGTCGCAGCGCCTGCCGCAGCGACGCCTTGTCGGTCATCCGGGCGTAGGGGCCGCACTGCCGGAAGATGGTCACGCACGGAACCGCCTGGGAGGTGATGAAGACCAGGAGGTAGGTGAGGATCAGCGGCTGGCCGCTGCCGGTGTTGAAGTCCGACGCCGGACGGCCCGGGCCGTCGGCGATGAAGAACAGCGCTATCAGCAGCGCGGTGACCGCGATGCCGGTGATCAGCCAGTAGCGGGTCTTCCGTACCGCCTCCTCATCGGCGGTCGACCAGTGCAACAGGATGATCTGCGCGGTCACGCAGACGGCGACCGCCGACAGGTGCATCAGCAGGATGGCGAGGTTGCCGACGCCGAGAAAGCGGTCGCTCCCCATGGCGACGACACCCATCGTGAAGGTGACGCACTGGAGCAGCAGCGTGATGACCAGCGCCCGGTAGGCGTTGTCCCGCCAGCTGCGTCTGACCTGGCACAGCCGGTAGATGAGCGCGGCATACGACGAGAGTGCCGCGATGGCGAAGCAGAGGGTCTTGGTGGTGGTCACGGCCCGATTCCCTGCCAGTGCCGCGCACGCGGCGAACGGTGTCGGTGAGGTGTTTCAGTTAGCGGTGTCGGCGGTGTCGTCCAGGGGGACCACGAGGCCGATCCCCTCGGCCGCCACGGCGACGGCGTAGTCGAAGAACGCGGACTCGTCCCGGACGCTGTCGTGGGTGCGGCTGAAGACCTGGAACACCAGGAGTCCGATCAGACTGCTCCACAGCACGATGCCGCGCTCGATGACATCCGAGAACGGAGCCTCGGGGGCGCCGCCGAACAACGCCACGGCCTCCGGCAGGAGCAGCGGAGGCCCGGGCACCGCCCGCCGGGGCGGGGTGAGTTCACCGGCCTCCAGTGCCGTACGCACGATCCCGGCCAGCACCGCGGGGGTGCGCGAGGCGGGCGGGACCGTGTCCTGCGGGGCGTTGTAGCCCGGAACGGGCGAGCCGTAGATCAGCGTGAACTCGGCCGGGTTGTCGAACGACCACTGCCGCAGCGCGCGGGTGACGGCGAGGAGCCGCGCCCCCGCTGACTGTCCGGCCTTCGCGGCGGCGTGATCGGCCTGCTCCATCGCGGCGCCGGACGCGTTGTAGGCGTCGATGACCAGGGCGGTCAGCAGGTCGTCGCGATGCGGGAAGACGGCCTCCACATCGGTGACGGCAAGCCCGCCGCCCCGGGCGACGGCCTCTGGTGACAGCCCTCCGGCTCCCTGTTTCACCAGGAGTTGGCGCGCGGCGGCCTTGATCGCCGCCTGCGGCCCGGAGTTCTCGTCGGCGGCGCTCGTTCCGGAAACATCCATGGCCAAACGGTACCTGTCGGCCGCAACGGTCATAAGCGCAGTTGCCCGAGCTGCATCACCTTGTACTGTGATCCCCGCCACACTGCTCACGGGTCGACAAAGCCCCGGCGGTCGGGCGGACTTGGGCCGGGTGCGGCGCGGTGTCAGCTGAAGGTGCGGCGGTAGGTGTGCGGGCTGACACCGGTGGTGCGCTTGAAGCGGTCACGGAAGGCGGTGGGGGAGCCGAAGCCGACCTGGGCGCCGATGCGTTCGACGGAGTGGGGTGTGGTCTCCAGCAGGTGCTGGGCCTGGCGGATCCGGGCGCGGTGCAGCCACTGGAGCGGGGTGGTGCCGGTCTGTTCGCGGAAGCGGCGTATCAGGGTGCGGGTGCTGGTCCCGGCGTGGGAGGCGATGTCGGCGAGGGTGAGGTCGCGGCCCAGGTTGTCCTGGAGCCAGGTCAGCAGGGGTTCGAGGACGGAGCCCTGGGGGGTGGGCGCGTAGTCGTGGACGATGAACTGCGCCTGCCCGCCTTCGCGTTCGAGCGGCATGACGGACAGCCGGGCCGCGTGGGCGGCGACGGCCGAGCCGTAGTCGCGGCGGATCATGTGCAGGCACAGGTCCAGGCCCGCGGCGGCGCCCGCGGAGGTGAGGACCTGGCCGTTGTCGACGTACAGAACGTCCGGGTCCACCTCGATGTCCGGGTAGGCGGTGGCCAGGAGGCCGGCTGCGATCCAGTGGGTGGTGGCCCGCAGCCCGTCGAGCAGCCCGGCGGCGGCCAGGATGAAGGTGCCCGAACAGATGGAGGCGATCCGCGTGCCGTCCGCGGCCGCCGCCCGCAGGGCGTCACGGACCTCCGGCGCGAGCGGGGCCGCGGGGTCGGCGGTGCCGGGCACGATGATCGTGTCCGCCCCTTCGAGTCCGTCGAGGCCCCAGGGCGCGCGCAGGGCGAAGGTGCCGGTGTCGATCTCCCGGCGCTCGGCGCACACCCGGATCTGGTAGCCGCGGCGCCCGTCCGGCAGACGGGTGCGGGTGAAGACCTCGATCGGCGTGGACAGGTCGAACGGGATCACCTGGTCCAGGGCGAGAACGGCGATGGTGTGCATGGCCGGAAGATACTCCCTCGCGGGACGGCCCGGAGCGGCCCGGAGCGCAAAGTTTTCGACGTCACCGCACGTCAGAAGCACCCCCGGCGGTGTTGGCACTATCCCGTTGAAAGGTGGCACTCATGCCACTGGGAGAGGAGGTGTCAGCCGATTACCTTCGGTGGCGTTCCCGGCACGGACCGGACCTCCCGCCTCGGAAAGAGAGCCCTCCATGCACGTCCAGGTAGTCCTGCTCGACGGCTTCGACCCGCTCGATGTCATCGCCCCCTACGAGGTGCTGCACGCCGGTGGCGTCGCCTCGTCGGGCGCGGTGAGCGTGGAACTGGTCTCCGCCGAGGGGCCGCGCGAGGTGCCCAGCGGCGCCGGGAGCCTGACCCTGCGGGCCACGGGCGCCCTCGACCCCGAGCGGGCCGGTGTGATCCTGGTCCCCGGCGTCGCCGGCCGCTTCGGCGAGCCGGGCGCGGTCCCCGGGCGGGACGCGGGGGACGGGGAGTGGTGGCAGCAGCCGGACGAGTTCATCTCCGTACTGCTGGACCGCGCCATGGCCACCGAGCTGCCCGCGCTGCTGAAGGCGGCGATGGAGAACCCGGCGGTGACGGTCGCCACGGTGTGCGGCGGGTCGGTCATCCTGGCCAGGGCCGGTCTGCTGGCAGGACGTCACGCCACCACCCACCACCAGGGTCTGGACGCGCTCGACGCCGGTGGCACCCACGCGGTGCGCGCCCGCGTCGTCGACGACGGCGACATCGTCACGGGTGCCGGTGTCACCTCCGGTCTCGACCTGGGCCTGTATCTGCTGGAGCGCGAGAGGGGCCCGCGGATCGCCCACGCCGTGGAAGAGCTGTTCGCCCATGAGCGCCGGGGCGTCGTGTGGCGCGCCCAGGGCCTGGCGCCCGTCGGATTCTGACCCCGATCGGCCACCCTGACCATGACGAAACTCTTCCTCTCCCTGCACGTCCTGGCCGCCGTGATCGCCATCGGCCCCGTCACCGTCGCCGCGAGCATGTTCCCGCCCACTCTGCGCCGCGCCCACGGCGACCCGCAGGACCACGAGGCGCTCACCACCCTGCGGATGCTGCACCGCATCTGCCGCGTCTACGCCGCCATCGGGATCGCCGTCCCCCTCTTCGGATTCGCCACCGCCAGCAGCCTCGGCGTCCTCGGCAGCGCATGGCTGATCGCCTCGATCGTCCTGACCGCCGCGGCCGCCGCCATCCTGGCCCTGCTGATCCTGCCCGCCCAGGACGGAGCCCTCACCGCGGCCCGGGCACCCGGCGCCACTGCCACCCGTGCCCCGGCCCGTCTCGCCATGCTCACCGGCGTCTTCAACCTGCTGTGGGCCACGGTCACCATCCTGATGATCATCCGCCCCGGCTCCACCACGGGAGTGTGACCGTGCACCTGCGGCCCCTGCGCATCGCGGCCCACGCCGAACTCATCTCGCTGGTCATCATGCTGGCCAACCTCGCCACCGCCCACCTGAAGCCCATCTCCTCGCTGATGGGTCCCACCCACGGCTGTGCCTACCTGTTCGTCATCGGCGCCACCTGGCGCCTCCGCCCGGCCACGAACACCACCAAGGCCACCGCCGTCATCCCCGGCATCGGCGGCCTCCTCGCGCTGCGGCACCTCAGCCGCGCCGGGACCGTCCCTCCGCACTCCGAGAAGGCAATCCCGTCATGATCCCCTCCCTCATGGCCATCCTGGTCGGCGTCGTCTACGCCCTGCTGATGTCGCTGATCCGCGAACCGCACCGACGCCGTTTCAACGCCATCATGGTGGCGGGCGCAGGGGCGGCCTACCTCAGCGGTGGTGGCATGGGCGGCTGGGAGTTCGTCGCCACCGCCGCCATCACCTACGTCGCCTACCGCGGGCTGGAGTCCTGGACGTTCATCGGCATCGCGTGGCTGATGCACACCGCCTGGGACATCGTGCACCACGTCAAGGGCAACCCGATCATCCCCTTCGCCCACGACTCCTCCCTCGGCTGCGCCATCTGCGACCCCGTCATCGCCCTGTGGTGTTTCCGGGGTGGTCCCTCGCTGATCGCCCTCGTCCGCGGCCGGGTCGCGCCGGCCCGATCGGACCGGGCACAGGATGTCGGGTCCGGCAGGGTGCGATCTTCCTAACGTGAAGGTCGTCAGGGAAGGAGACCGAGGTGCTGGAGCGGCTGAACGAGGCCCTGGACCACATCGAGTCACATCTCGATCAGCGGATCGAGGTGACCGAGCTGGCACGGATCGCGATGACGTCGGAATACCACTTCCGCCGGATGTTCTCCGCGCTGGCGGGGCTGTCGCTGTCGGAGTACATCCGGCGCAGACGGCTCACCGTCGCCGGGGCCGAAGTGCTGGCCGGGGAGCGGACGCTGCTGGAGATCGCGGTGCGCTACGGCTACGGGTCGGGGGAGGCGTTCGCGCGAGCGTTCCGTACCCAGCACGGGGTGGGTCCGGGTGAGGCGCGGCGCGGTGGCGCCGCGCTC
This sequence comes from Streptomyces botrytidirepellens, assembly GCF_003721215.1. Lineage (NCBI taxonomy): Bacteria > Bacillati > Actinomycetota > Actinomycetes > Kitasatosporales > Streptomycetaceae > Streptomyces > Streptomyces botrytidirepellens. The sequence goes on along the minus strand of NZ_RIBZ01000760.1, from coordinate 4,716 downwards.
AACTCCCAGCCACGGATGTCCTTCCGCCTCATCGTCGAAGGGAGTAGCACCATGCGATACCGGGTTGTGGAGAGGGGGCAGTTCCATGTGGTCGGCAAGAAGGCGACGGTTCCGCTCGTCCACGAGGGGATGAACCCCGCGATCGCCGACTTCATCCGCAGCATCGACAAGGAGACGATGCGGCGCGTCACCGCCCTGTCCGATCAGGAGCCGGAGGGGATCGTCGGGGTCAGCGACAAGATCGACCCGAGCCGGGCGGAGGGAACCGAACTCGACTACTACCACGGCGTGGTCAGCCGGTCCGCCGGTCCCGAGGACCTGGACACGCTCACCGTCCCGGCGGGGACGTGGGCCGTGTTCGAGAGCTCCGGATCGTTCCCGCAGGCGCTCCAGTACCTGTGGCGCGACGTGTTCACGCAGTGGTTCCCGTCCAATCCGTACCAGAGCAGGCCGGGTCCCGAGATCTTGCGCGCTCAGGTGTCGCAGGACGGGGCGGAGGCGGACGCGGAGCTGTGGATCCCGGTGGAACGCACCGCGGTCTGAGCCGTCACCGGTGAGGAGCGTGCGCGAACACCCACCGGTTGGCGGCCAGGGCGTCGTGCGGCTCCGGGCGCGGGCCGCGTCCGGAGCGGCTCGTGAAGTCGAACGGGGTGCGGACCGTCGTGGACCAGCCCCGCGCGGCCAGGTCTCCGGCGGTGTCGGGCCGCGGCTCGCCGTCGAACAGGGCGAGCAGGTCGACACCGATCCGGAGCCGGGCCGCGGAGTAGACGGGGCTGTCGCGGACCGCCGCCGACTCCGTGCCGAGCTTCACCTCGTACGCGAGGGCGCTCCCCGCCGCGCTCAGCCCGGCCACCGTTTCCATGAGCAGCTGTTCGGCGGCGGAGGGCAGATAGAGCAGGAGCCCCTCCGCCAGCCAGGTGGTCGGCCGGGCCGGATCGAAGCGCGCGGCGGTGAGCGCCCCGGCCCAGTCGTGTCGCAGATCCGCGGCGATCGTGACGCGCTCCGCCCGGGGCGCGGCGCGCAGTCCGTCGAGCACCCCGTGCTTGAACGCGAGGACCGGCCCCTGGTCGATCTCGAACACCGTGCAGCCGGGCGGCCAGTCGAGCCGGTACGCCCGCGAGTCGAGCCCCGCCCCGAGCAGGACCACCTGGCGGGTGCCCGCGCGCGCCCGGGCCAGGAGGAAGTCGTCGAGGGCCCGGGTCCGCAGACCGAAGTAGCGTCCCAGCCGCCCCCAGAGGGGATCGGTGTCTCCGCCCGGCACCTGCCGGGGCCGCACCGGCCAGTTCGCGAACGCCCGCCCCGCGGCGCGCACGAAGTGCTCCGCGTACGGGTCCCGCGCGAGCGCGTCGGGGCGGTGGGTTTCGATCGCCCGCGCCGCGGCGACCATGAGAGCGGTCCGCCCGACGCCTCGTGCCACGCCGGTGTTCTCTCGCGTCGCGTCGGTCATGCGACCCCCTCCCGGGTGCGCCCTCGCCGGTGCGCCGTGCCCGCCCGGCCGCCGTCGTCCGTGGTCAGACCGCCGTGCCCACGACCAGGTGATCGCCGGGGATCCCGGCCTTGCCCGGAGCGTAGTAGTCCTTGATCCCGTCCACCCAGGTTGCCACCTGGATCCGGTCCGCGTCCGAGGGGCCGAAGGCGTCGAAGAGGGCGTCGATGTTCGCGCGCTCGAAGCCGATGGCGGTCATCAGCGCCACGAACGCGGGGCGTTCCACGGTCCCGTCGCCGCCCGGGTCCCCGAGCGCGGCCAGCGCCTCGGCGAACGCGTCGATCGTCGCGTCGAAACGCTCGGGCGAGAGCACGCAGGCGGCGTACTCCTCGAAGGTGATCTCGCCGTCCCCGTTGGCGTCCGCTTCCCGGCGCAGCGTCGTCCAGTACCCACGGAACGCCGTGCGCATCGCGTCCTTAGCCGCCTCGTCCGCGTCGGGCGCCGCCTCGACGACGCGGCCCGCCATCAACTCGAAGTCATCGGCTTCCAGGACGCCGTTTCCATCGGCGTCGAGCAGAGAGAAGACGAGCGCGACCCGCTTGGTGGCCTCTGTGCGCATGAACCGTGTCCCCTTCCGGTCGGTGACCGGAGCTGTGTGTCCGGCCGCCGGCCCACTATCCGGTCGGCGGCGCGCACGGACGGCGGCAACCGATCGCCGTTCACTCGAACGAATGGAACTGGGCCGACAGGGCTGCGCGATGGCCACGGGGCCTGACCGGAATCTCCATGCCTTGTTTGCATCGGCCGGATCGGGCAATTCGTGCAGCATGGCTAACGCACGAGCGAACAACGAATCGACCGACCGGGCGACCAAGGCCACCAAGGCGACAGCCGCCAAGGCCAAGGAGACCTCCGCGAAGGCGGCGGGGAAGACGGCGGCGAAGGCGGAGTCCGCAGGCCAGTCGACCGCCGATGCCGCCAAGTCCGCCGGGACCGGCGCGGCACGCGCCGCGGCCGGTGCGGGCAGTGCCGTCGGCAACGCCGTGACCTCGGTGGGGGCCACGGCGGGGAAGGCGGCCGAGTCGGCCGGCACCGCCGTGACGAGCACGCTGAAGGGCGTGACCTCGGCGGCCGGACAGGTGACCTCTGCCGCCTCGACCGCCTGGACCGTCCTGAAGCACCGCAAGCTCATCGCGGCCGGTGCCGCGGCCGGGGTCACCGCCCTCAGCGCGGCGTCCTACGCCGTGGGCCGCCATGCGGAGCGCAGCGGCCACGGTCCCGTCACGCGGATGACGGGCGGCCGCATCTGACGGGCCGCCCGATCGCCCGACCGACCCCACGGACCCGCCTGACCCAACCGCCCCAACCGACCCAACCGCCCCCACCGACCCGACCGCCCGCCGAGGCCACCCCGATGTGGCCTTCGGCGGGCGGTTTCGTGTGGATGCGCCCCGCGTCGCATTTGCGGATGGGACGGTTGCTCAACACGGGGTGACGCGAGCGGGTGTTCAGGGATCGGCACATGGGCAAACAGGGGAGGGAGTGACGGCCGAAGGTCCCGGCCTGCTCGATCGCAGGGCCCCGAATCGGCCATTCTCGCGGCCGAGTTGCTGCGCCAGGGCTGTGAGCTGCGGCGATCTGCCGTGTGCCGCCGCTATGCGGCGGCCCGGAGTGATGATCCTCTCCATTGCCATCCCTTTGCGAGGCTTTTACTCGCCTGTTAGTCTTCCGGCGACCGGACAAGATCGGATCACCGCCGAGCGGCCCGTGCCCGAACAGCCCGACGACTGATGCAAATCGCCCTGTGAAGCCACTTCTACGTTGAGGTCGTCACACGGCGACCGGGCGGGAACCTCATGGCCCTGGACGAAACCGGCACCGAACTCCCCCTTTCCGAGGCGCAGTCAGGCGTGTGGCTGGCCGAGCGGTCCCGGCCCGACCTGTCCTCGCCCTACCTCTGGGGCGAGTACACCGACATCACCGGTGCCCTCGACACCGGTGTCCTCGTGGCCGCCGTCCGGCAGGCCGTGCGCGAGACCGAAGCCCTCCACGTCCGCTTCGCCGAGGCGCCGGACGGACGGCCGGTCCAGCGCGTGGCGCGCCCGCGCTCCGTCCCCTTCCCGGTGCGCGACCTGCGGCACGAGCCCGACCCGTACGCGACGGCCCTCGCCTGGATGCGCAAGGAGCTGTCCCGGCCCGTCGACCTGGCCGAGGGCGAGGTGTTCGACGGCGCCGTCCTGCGGATCGGCGACCAGCGGCATCTGCTGTTCACCCGGGTGCACCACATCGTCCTCGACGGCTTCGGCATGACGCTCTTCTCGCGCCGCGTCGCGGACCTCTACGGCAGCCTGCTCGACGGCGGCCCGATACCCGGAAACGGCTGGAGCCCGCTCCGCGCCGTCCTCGACGAGGAGCGGGCCTACCCCGGCTCACCCCAGTGGGAGGCCGACCGGCAGTGGTGGCTCGGCCACATGGAAGGCCATCCCGAATTCCTGAGCCTGGCCCCGCGCCCGGCCCCGGTCCCGGCCGCCTCGCTGCGGCTGACCAGCACCCTGCCGGAGGCGGAGTTCGCCCAACTGCGGGCGGCCGCACAGGACATGGGGCAGCGCTGGTCACGGCTCGTCATCGCGGCGACCGCCGTCTTCGTCCACGCGATGACCGGCAGCCGGGACGTCGTCCTGAGCCTGCCGGTCACCGGACGCGTCAGCGAGCAGAGCCGACGGGTGCCCGGCATGTCGGCCAACGTGCTGCCGCTGCGCCTGCACGTCGACCCCGCCGCCCCCTTCACGGACCTGGCGGCCCGGGCCGACGAGGCGATCGCCCTCGTCCAGCGGCACCAGCGCTACCGGGGCGAACAGCTGCGCCGCGACCTGCACTACCCCCAGGACGGGCGGCGCTTCTTCGGACCCGTGCTCAACATCCAGCGCTTCGCCTACGGTCTGCGCTTCGGGCCCGCCACCGCCACCGTGCACAACCTCCAGGCGCCGCCGTCGGAGGACCTGTCCCTGGTGGCGTACGACCGCGGCGACGGCCCGCTCACCCTCGACGCCGACGCCAACCCCGCCAACCACTCGCCGGAACTGCTGCGCGACGCCAGTGACCGGTTCCTGCGCGTGCTGCGCCAGACCGCCACCCGCACGGGCCGGACCGCCGTGGCGCGTTACGCCGTCACCTCGGCCGCGGAGCGCGACCGGATCGGGGCGGCGGGCAGCGGGCGGCCGCAGCGGCACACCGGCCCGGCGCGCACCGCGCTCGCCCGGTTCGGGGCCCATGTCGCCGCCACGCCCGAG
>NZ_RIBZ01000759.1:0-10378 GCF_003721215.1 Streptomyces botrytidirepellens | reverse complement strand
GGGCGTGCCGCAACCGGGGTCCGGGGCGGAGCCCCGGTTGCGGGGAGGGGCGGGTGGGGGACAAGCCCCGCCCGCGCGTTACGCCTTGCGGAGGCGGAAGGTGAGGCCCAGGGCGCCGTCCTCGAAGGGGGTGCCGTAGGCGGCGTCGGCCTCGCCGGGGGCGAAGTCCGTGGCGAGGACCTCGTCCGCGATCAGCCCCGCGTGGTCCGTGAGGGCCTGGCGGAGTTCCTCGTCGGGCGACTCCCAGCGCAGGGCGATCCGGTCCGCGACGTCCAGCCCGCTGTTCTTACGGGCCTCCTGGATCAGCCGGATGGCGTCCCGGGCCAGGCCCGCGCGCCGCAGCTCCGGGGTGATCTCCAGGTCGAGGGCGACCGTGGCGCCGGAGTCCGAGGCGACGGACCAGCCCTCCCGCGGGGTCTCGGTGATGATGACCTCGTCGGGGGAGAGGGGGACCGTCTCGCCGTCCACCACGACCGACGCCGTCCCCTCGCGAAGTGCTACCGACAGCGCGGCCGCGTCGGCTTCCGCGATGGCCTTGGCGACCGGCTGGGTGCCCTTGCCGAAGCGCTTGCCCAGGGCACGGAAGTTGGCCTTGGCGGTGGTGTCGACCAGCGAGGCGCCGACCTCGTTCAGCGCGGCGAGCGAGGTGACGTTCAGCTCCTCCTCGATCTGGGCGCGCAGCTCGGGGCCCAGCTTCTCGAAGCCGGACGCGGCGACCAGCGCCCGCGAGAGCGGCTGGCGGGTCTTCACGCCGGACTCGGCACGGGTGGCCCGGCCCAGCTCCACCAGGCGCCGTACGAGCGCCATCTGCGCCGACAGAGCCGGGTCGATCATGGCCTGGTCGGCCTCCGGCCACGCGGTCAGGTGGACGGAGTCGGGGGCGTCCGGGGTCACCGGGACGACCAGGTCCTGCCAGACCCGCTCGGTGATGAACGGGACCAGCGGGGCCATCAGCCGGTTGACCGTCTCGATGACCTCGTGGAGGGTGCGCAGCGCGGCCGCGTCGCCCTGCCAGAAGCGGCGGCGCGAGCGGCGCACGTACCAGTTGGACAGGTCGTCCACGAACGCCGACAGCAGCCGTCCGGCGCGCTGGGTGTCGTACGCCTCCATGGCCTGGGTGACCTGCTCGGTGAGCGTGCCCAGTTCGCCCAGCAGCCAGCGGTCCAGCATGGGGCGCTCGGCCCGGGCCGGGTCGGCGTCGGACGGCGCCCAGCCCGTGGTGCGGGCGTACAGGGCCTGGAAGGCGACCGTGTTCCAGTAGGTGAGCAGCGTCTTGCGCACGACCTCCTGGATGGTGCCGTGGCCCACCCGGCGGGCGGCCCACGGCGAACCGCCGGCGGCCATGAACCAGCGCACGGCGTCGGCGCCGTGCTGGTCCATGAGCGGGATCGGCTCAAGGGTGTTGCCCAGGTGCTTGGACATCTTCCGGCCGTCCTCGGCCAGGATGTGACCGAGGCAGACCACGTTTTCATAGCTCGACCGATCGAAGACGAGCGTGCCGACCGCCATCAGCGTGTAGAACCAGCCGCGGGTCTGGTCGATGGCCTCGGAGATGAACTGCGCCGGGTAGCGCTTCTCGAAGACCTCCTTGTTGCGGTACGGGTAGCCCCACTGCGCGAACGGCATCGAACCCGAGTCGTACCAGGCGTCGATGACCTCCGGCACCCGCACGGCGTCGAGGGAGCAGCCGTCGGCGGGGCAGGCGAAGGTGACCTCGTCGATGTACGGGCGGTGCGGGTCGAGCCCGGTCTGGTCGGTGCCGGTCAGCTCGGACAGCTCGGTGAGCGAGCCGACACAGGTCAGGTGGTTCTCCTCACAGCGCCAGATGGGCAGCGGGGTGCCCCAGTAGCGGTTGCGGGACAGGGCCCAGTCGATGTTGTTGTTGAGCCAGTCGCCGAAGCGGCCGTGCTTGACCGAGTCCGGGAACCAGTTGGTCTTCTCGTTCTCCCGCAGCAGCGCGTCCTTGATCGCGGTGGTGCGGATGTACCAGGACGGCTGGGGGTAGTAGATCAGCGGGGTGTGGCAGCGCCAGCAGTGCGGGTAGCTGTGCTCGTACGCCAGGTGCTTGAACAGCAGCCCGCGCTCGTCCATGTCGCGGACCAGCGCCTCGTCGGCCTTCTTGAAGAACTGGCCGCCGACGAGGTCCAGCTCCTCCTCGAAGGTGCCGTCCGTGCGGATCGGGTTGACGATCGGCACGCCGTAGGCGCGGCTGCTCTTGAAGTCCTCCTCACCGTAGGGCGCCTGGTGGACCAGCCCGGTGCCGTCCTCGGTGGTGACGTAGTCGGCGTTGACGACGAAGTGCGCGTCGGGGATCTCGACCAGCTCGAAGGGGCGCTGGTACGTCCAGCGCTCCATCTCCGCACCGGTGAAGCTCTGGCCCGTGGTCTGCCATCCCTCGCCCAGCGCCTGCTCGACCAGCGACTCGGCGACGACCAGCTTCTCGTTGCCGTCCGTGGCGACCACATAGGTCACCTCGGGGTGGGCGGCGACGGTGAGGTTGGCGACCAGCGAGAACGGGGTGGTCGTCCAGGCCAGCAGGGACGCCTCGCCCGCCAGCGGGCCGGAGGTCAGCGGGAAGCGTACGTAGACCGAGGCGTCGACGACGGTCTCGTAGCCCTGCGCCAGCTCGTGGTCGGACAGGCCGGTGCCGCAGCGCGGACACCAGGGGGCGACCCGGTGGTCCTGGACCAGCAGGCCCTTGGTGAAGATCTCCTTGAGCGACCACCACACCGACTCGACGTACTCGGGGTCCATCGTGCGGTAGGCGTCGTCCAGGTCGACCCAGTAGCCCATGCGCTGGGTCAGGTCGGCGAAGGCGTCGGTGTGCCGGGTCACCGACTCCCGGCACTTGGCGTTGAACTCGGCGATGCCGAACGCCTCGATGTCCTTCTTGCCGCTGAAGCCCATCTCCTTCTCGACCGCCAGCTCCACCGGCAGGCCGTGGCAGTCCCAGCCCGCCTTGCGGGCGACGTGGTAGCCGCGCATGGTGCGGAAGCGGGGGAAGACGTCCTTGAAGACGCGGGCCTCGATGTGGTGGGCGCCCGGCATGCCGTTCGCGGTCGGCGGGCCCTCGTAGAAGACCCACTCCGGCCGGCCCTCGGACTGTTCGAGGGTACGGGCGAAGATCTTGTTCTCCCGCCAGAAGTCGAGCACGGCGTGCTCGAGGGCGGGCAGGTCGACCTGGGCGGGCACCTGGCGGTACTGCGTCATCGGAACACGTCCTCCGGCGGATACGTCTCGTCGTTTCCGTCGGAGGGACGAGAGCCGTCAGCGCTCCCGCGGTACCACCCTCCTTGGCCGCGAGCAGTGCGCTCCCGGCCCCCTCATTAGGGTCGCGATGCCGGTTCTACTGGCCCTGTGCGGGTGTTCTTCCGGCGGCTCCGGGGTGATCCTTCGCATCGCGCTCGCCCCCGGGCTCACACCGTCCCCGGGTCGCTCGTGGCCGCCTACGACGCTACTCGTCCCCATCCACGCCTTTCGCTGCGCCCAGTGTACGGGGCCGGGCGGACCGCGGCCGACCGCTTTTCCCGGCTGCGCCGACTGGGGTACGGGCCGGACCCGAGATGACCCGAATGCCGATACGCCGGGTGCTTCAGTCCGGGAGTCGTCGTTCGTCACTCTCCGGTACCGGTTCCCGGCCGGATTACCGGGCTGCGGGCGGGGCACAACGGTGGAGACCGGGTTGTCGTACGGGCAAGCCGGGCGAATCGGGCGGCGTGCCCCGTTGCCGCGTGCCCGGAGTCGATTTATCGTTCCGGAACGATTCGCGAGCAAGATCACAATATGTGAAGGGGCCGCGGCCATGGTGGCGAGGAAGACCGCCGTGCAGAAGAGCACGGCGAAGGCGACGAAGGCCGCGTCCGCGAAGAAGAGCGCCTCGGCCGGCAAGGCCACATCGGCCGCCGCGCAGGACGAGAAGGCCACGAAGGTCACGAAGAAGGCGGCCGCCAGGACGGCGACCGCCAAGAAGAGCGCGGCCAAGAAGACCAGCAAGACCACGAAGTCCACGGTCAAGAAGGCCACGGCCAAGAAGACCGCGTCGGCCGCACCGGCCAAGAAGGCGGTGCCCGCGAAGAAGACGGGAGCCAGGAAAGTGGTTGCGAAGAAGACCCCGGGCGGCGCGCCGACCGCCAAGCAGACCGCGCCGTCGTTCCCGCCGTCCGGCGTGCCCAAGGCCCGGGTGGCGGGCGGTCCCGTGGACCCCGCTGAGCTGCCCGTACGCCCCGGTGAAGACCCCTGGTCGGCGGAGGAGGTGGACGAGGCGCGCGCGGAGCTGCTGACCGAGGCCGGGCGGCTGCGCACCGAGATCCTCGCCTCCGAGCAGGCGATCACCGGGCTGATGCGCGACTCCGGCGACGGCGCGGGCGACGACCAGGCCGACACCGGGACCAAGAACATCACGCGCGAGCACGAGATGGCCCTCGCCGGGAACGCCCGCGAGATGCTGCTCCAGACCGAGCGCGCCCTGGAGCGGCTGGACGCCGGGACGTACGGCCTGTGCGAGAACTGCGGGAACGCGATCGGCAAGGCCCGGATGCAGGCGTTCTCGCGCGCCACGCTGTGTGTCGAGTGCAAACAGCGTCAGGAGCGCCGCTGACCGTCCGCACGCCTGTGCCGTACCCTCGTCTGAGCCAGGGGGAGACTGGCCCGGACGATGAGGGACACACGTTGACAGAGGCGGAGCAGGCCATCGGTACGCCAGACGCGGGGAAGGCCGAGGAGGGCGCCGGGACCAGCGCCGCCGGTGCCGCGTCCGGGGCCGGGAAGAAGCGGCGGATCGGGGTGCTGGTCGCGATCGCCGCGTTCGCGTACCTCCTGGATCTGGGCAGCAAGCTGGCCGTGGTCGCGAAGCTGGAGCACCACGCTCCGGTCGAGGTGATCGGCACCTGGCTCCAGCTGGAGGTGATCCGCAACCGCGGCGCCGCCTTCGGCATGGGCGAGGCGATGACCATCGTCTTCACGGTGATCGCGGCCGCGGTGATCGTGGTCATCGCGCGGCTGGCCCGCAAGCTCTACAGCCTGCCGTGGGCCATCGCGCTCGGCATGCTCCTCGGCGGCGCCTTCGGCAACCTCACCGACCGGGTCTTCCGGGCGCCCGGCGATCTTCAGGGCGCGGTCGTGGACTTCATCGCCCCCGCCCACTTCGCGGTCTTCAACCTCGCCGACTCGGCGATCGTGTGCGGCGGCTTCCTGATCGTGATCCTGTCGTTCCGCGGGCTGGACCCGGACGGCACGGTCCACAAGGACTGACGTCCGGCCGGCGCGGGGCCGGTATCCGACGGGCGTACGAACCGGTCCGCGCGGTCCGTCATACTCGACGGGTGAGTACGATTCCCGAGATCCGCACCCTGCCCGTACCCGACGGACTGGAGGGCGAGCGCGTCGACGCCGCGATCGCCCGCATGTTCGGCTTCTCGCGGACCAAGGCGGCCGAGCTGGCCGCCGCCGGGAAGGTGCAGGTCGACGGCAGCGTCGCCGGAAAGTCCGACCGGGTCTCCGGCGGGGCCTGGCTCGAGGTCGAGATGCCGCAGGCCGCGCCGCCGGTCCAGATCGTCGCCGAGCCCGTCGAGGGCATGGAGATCGTCCATGACGACGACGACATCGTGGTCATCGCCAAGCCGGTCGGCGTCGCCGCCCACCCCAGCCCCGGCTGGACCGGCACGACCGTGATCGGCGGGCTCGCGGCCGCGGGCTTCCGCATCGCCACCTCCGGTGCCGCCGAGCGCCAGGGCATCGTCCACCGGCTGGACGTGGGCACCTCCGGGCTCATGGTCGTCGCCAAGTCCGAGCGCGCGTACACCCTGCTCAAGCAGCAGTTCCGGGAGCGTACGGTCGAAAAGCGCTACCACGCGCTGGTCCAGGGCCACCCCGATCCGCTCAGCGGCACCATCGACGCGCCGATCGGGCGTCATCCCCAGCACGACTACAAGTGGGCCGTGACGGCGGACGGCAAGCCGAGCGTCACCCACTACGACCTCATCGAGGCCTTCCGCGCCGCCAGCCTCCTCGACATCAAGCTGGAGACCGGGCGCACCCACCAGATCCGGGTGCACATGTCGGCCCACCGCCATCCGTGCGTCGGCGACCTCACCTACGGGGCCGACCCCACGCTCGCCAAGCGGCTGAAGCTGACCCGGCAGTGGCTGCACGCGATGCGGCTGGGCTTCGAGCACCCGTCCGACGGCAGCTGGATCGAGTTCGAGAGCCCCTATCCGGACGACCTCCAGCGGGCGCTGGACATCGTGCGGGCGGAGAGCGCGTGAGCGTGCCGTACGCGATCGAGGTGGTGACCGACGGCGACCTCACGGACTGCCATGCCGTGCGCCGCGAGGTCTTCGTGATCGAGCAGGGCATCTCCGAGGCGGAGGAGATGGACGCCTACGACGCGCACGCCGTCCACCTCCTGGCCTCCTCGGCGGGCCGCCCCGTGGGCACCGTCCGCTTTCTGCACGGCGCGGCCGCCGACAAGAAGTACGGCCGCGCCGGGGTGAACGGTGCCACTACTGCCGCCCTCGGCCGCCTCGCCGTGGTCCCCGCGGCGCGCGGCACGGGCCTGGGCGCCGCGCTGGTCCGGGCCGTCGAGGCGGAGGCGGGGCGGCGCGGGCTGTCCCAGGTCTACCTGGAGGCGCAGACCCACGCGCTCGCGTTCTACGAGCGGCTGGGCTACGAGGCGTTCGGGCCCGAGTTCGACGAGGGGAGCGGCATTCCGCACCGCGCGATGCGGCGCTCCCTGCCGGGGGCTTAGCCCCCACCCGGCCCCTTCCCGAACCCGGGGCCGCGCCCCGGACCCCGGCCCCGGCCCCCTAGCCCTTGCGGAAGCCGTTGTCGAAGCGGGCGAAGTGGTCCTCGCGCCCGGGGGCGGGATGCGTGGGCGCCGGGGCGGGCACCTGGGCCTGCACCGCGGGCGCGGTCGCGATCCGCGGCAGCGCGTACGGATGCTCCTCCCGCAGCCACGTGATCATCCGCTCCCGGATGTCGCACCGCACCGTCCACGCGTCGTCGGAGTCCCGCGCGGTCACCAGCGCCCGCACCACGATGGTGCTCGGGCTGGTGTCGGTGACGACCAGGCTCCAGTCCCGGCCGTCCCAGGCGGGGGACTCCTGCACGATCTCGCGCAGCTTCGTCCGCATCTCCTCGATCGGGGCGTGGTGGTCGAGGTGGAAGAGGACCGTGCCGGTCTTCTGGGTGCCGCCGCGCGACCAGTTCTCGAACGGCTGCCCGGTGAAGTACGACACCGGCATGGTGATCCGCCGCTCGTCCCACGTCCGCACGGACAGGAAGGTCAGGGTGATCTCCTCCACCGTGCCCCATTCGCCGTTGACCACCACCGTGTCGCCGATGCGCACCATGTCACCGAAGGCGATCTGGAGGCCGGCGAAGAGGTTGCCCAGCGTCGACTGGGCGGCGACACCGGCGACGATGCCCAGGATTCCGGCGGACGCCAGCATGGACGTCCCGACGGCGCGCATCGCGGGGAAGGTCAGCAGCATCGCCGACGCCGCCACGACTCCGACCACCGCGGCCACCACCCGCTGGATCAGCGTGACCTGGGTGCGCACCCGGCGCACCCGCGCCGGGTCGTGCGCGCTGGCGGCGTAGCGGGAGTACGAGGATTCCACGATGGCCCCGGAGCCCCGGATCACCAGCCAGGCGGTCGCCGCGATCAGCACCAGGGTGAGCAGCCGGCCGATCGCCGTCTGGTGCGCGGTGATGGCCTGCGCGTCGATCGTCTCGTACGAGCCGCGCAGCAGCGCCGTGCACACCGTCACCTGGAGCGGCAGCCGGCAGCCGCGCAGCAGGTCCCACAGCGGGGTCTCCGGGTGCCGGGCGTCGATCCGCCGCAGCAGCCAGTCGGCTCCCCAGCCGATGAGCACGGTGATGGCGAGGGAGCCGCCGATGACGATGACGGGACGCAGCACGTCCTCCATGAAGATCTTCCTCGTCCTTCCGCCGGAGGTTCTGGGTTCCGCCTTCCCGGGCCGTACCTGGCACGATGGGCGAAGCGCGTTCCACCCACTAGGAAGTGACCACTGTGACCCGTTCCCCGATCCTGCTCCTCCATTCCATGTACGGCCTGCGGCCCGCGGTGCACGCGGCCGCGGACCGGCTGCGCGCCGCGGGGCACGAGGTGCACGTACCCGATCTGTACGAGGGGCGGACGGCGGACACCGCCGAGGAGGGCATGGCCCTCAAGGAGGAGATCGGCGGGGACGAGCTGCTGAAGCGGGCGGTGCGGGCCGCGGCGCCCGTCTCGGAGCGCGGTCTGGTCTACGCGGGCTTCTCGCTCGGCGGCTCGATCGCGCAGAACCTGGCGCTGGCCGACGAGAAGGCGCGCGGGCTGCTCCTGCTGCACGGGACGTCGGACATCGCCGACGACACCACGACCGACGGGCTGCCGGTGCAGCTGCACGTCGCCGACCCCGACCCGTTCGAGCCGCACGACTGGCTGAACGCCTGGTACCTGCGGATGGGGCGGGCCGGGGCCGATGTGGAGGTCTTCCGCTATCCGGGGGCCGGGCACCTGTACACCGACCCCGAGCTGCCGGACTACGACGAGGAGGCCGCCGAGGCCACCTGGCGGGTGGCGCTCGGCTTCCTCGACGAGGTGGGGTAGTTCAGGCCACCGGCTGGGAGGCACGCTCGACGCGCTGGGTGCCGGAGCGGGTGACGTAGGACCGGGTCCAGGACGCGGTGGCGTGCGGGTCGGCCTTGTCGGAGACGGCGTAGTAGTCCATCTGGGCGCGCTCGGCGGTGACGTCGAGCACGCCGTAGCCGTGGGCGTCCATGTCCAGCCACTTCACATGGCGGTTGGCGGCGCGGAGGGCGGCGGCCGCGGCCAGGGAGACGGTGTGCGCCGGTACGTGGAGCAGATCGTCCAGGTTGTCGGAGGTCACCGAGGTGACCACGAACTCGGTCGCGGCCGAGTCGGAGAGCGGATAGGTCGCGGCCTTCACCGGGACGTCGTTGGCCCAGGCCATGTGGATGTCGCCGGTGAGGAAGACCGTGTTGCCGATGGCGTTCCCGGTGAGGTGGGCGAGCAGCTCGCGCCGGTCGTCGGTGTAGCCGTCCCACTGGTCGGTGTTGATCGCCAGGCCCTCCTTGGGCAGCCCGAGGAGTTCGGCCAGCGGGGCGAGCACCTCGGCGGGGAGCGCGCCGAAGGCGACCGGCGAGATCATCACCGAGTTGCCCACCAGCCGCCAGGTGGTGTCCGAGGCGGAGAGCCCGGACTTGAGCCAGTCGAGCTGGGCGCGCCCGGTGACCGTGCGCTCCGGGTCGTCCACCGCGCCGTTGCCCACGCCCACCTGCTCGGAGCGGAACGAGCGCAGGTCGAGCAGGTGGAGGTCGGCGAGGGTGCCGTAGCGCAGCCGCCGGTAGGTGGTGCCCTCGGTGGAGGGGCGCACCGGCATCCACTCGAAGTACGCCTGCTTGGCGGCGGCCATCCGTGACGCCCAGGCGCCCTCGGTGCCGGGGGTGTGGTTCTCGGCCCCGCCCGACCAGGCGTCGTTGGCGAACTCGTGGTCGTCCCAGATGGCGATCATCGGCACCGCGGCGTGCAGCGCCTGGAGATCGGGGTCGGTCTTGTATCTGCCGTGCCGGGTGCGGTAGTCGGCGAGGGTGACGATCTCGTGGGTGGGGGCGTGCCGGCGGACGACGTTCTTCTCCTCGGGGTATTCGCCGCTCTGGTACTCGTAGATGTAGTCGCCCAGGTGCAGGATCGCGTCCAGGTCGGTGCGGGCCGCGAGGTGGCGGTACGGGGAGAACCAGCCCGCTTCCCAGTTGGCGCAGGAGACCACGCCGAAGCGGATCCCGGGGGCGGCGGCGTCGGCCGCCGGTGCGGTGCGGGTGCGCCCCACGGGGGAGTACGCGCCGCCGTCGGCGCGGAAGCGGTAGAAGTAGGCGGTGGCCGGGCGCAGTCCGCGCACATCGGCCTTGACGGTGTGGTCGGTCGAGGCGGTGGTCTTGGCGGTGCCGTGCGCGACGACCGTGCGGAACTCCCGGTCGCCGGCGACCTCCCAGCCGATCTCGACGGCCGGGCCGAGCCCCGAACCGGGCACGGCGTCGGGGGTGGGGGTGACGCGCGTCCACAGCAGGACGCCGTCGGGCAGCGGATCGCCGGAGGCGACGCCGTGCAGGAAGGCGGGTCCGGTGGCGGCGTGGGCGGCCGTCTGGGCGGCCAGCGGCAGCAGGGCGGCGGTGGCCGCTACGGCCGTGACGGCGCTGCGGCGGGATATGTGGTTTTTGGCGTCGGTCACGGCCGACGAGATTACTGGCAAGTAGCCCCGAACGGCAGGGCTCCCGGGGGAAGTTCGCCCATGTGTCGCCGCGGGGTCACCGCCGGGTCGGCGGGCGTGCCCCCGGGGTGATCCCCCGGGGGCAC
>NZ_RIBZ01000758.1:0-10342 GCF_003721215.1 Streptomyces botrytidirepellens | reverse complement strand
GCGAGAGGGACACCGTCCCCGGCGGGCCCTCGGCCTCACTGGCCGAGGGCCCGCCGGGCGACCCGCTGGCACCCCTCGGGGCGCGGTCCGGACGACGTATCGGCGCCGGGACGGTGGCCCGGCTCGCCGCACGCGTGCATGCACTGCGACTGGCCGATGACGTGCTGGCAGGGGGCAACCTGATCGGCCCCGCCTTCCGTGAACTGGGGGCGGCCGTACGGCTGTACCGGGAGACCAGCCACAGCGAGGACGTGGGCAGGGCGCTCTTGGTGCAGATCGGCGAGCTGGCCCAGATCGCGGGGTGGATCGCGAGCGACGCCGCCCACCACGAGCAGGCGGAGCGCGCCTACTCCATCGGGATCTCGGCCGCGCGGCAGGCCGGTGACGGGCCGCTCGTGGCCCATCTGGCGGGCAGCCTCGGCTACCAATTGAGCAACACCGGGCGGGAGCGTGAAGGGCTGGGGCTGGCTCTCGCGGCCGTCGAGGAGGCGGGTGCGGACGCCCCTGCCGAGGCCAGGGCCCTGTTCCTCGACCGCGTGGCCTGGGCACACACCCGCGCCGGGGAGGCACAGCCCGCCGTCCGGGCGCTCGGCGCGGCACACGAGGCCCTGTCGGCGGACGGCGGCGCGGAGGCCCCTCTGTGGGCCTACTGGGTCAGCCGCGAGGAGCTGGAGGTGATGGACGCCCGGGTGTTCACCGAGTTGCGGCGCCCGCTACGGGCCGTACCGCTCCTCACCGACGTGCTCGCCCGGTATGACGCCACCCACGCGCGAGAGGTCGCCCTGTACCGCTCATGGCTGGCGGTCGCCCTCGCGGACGCCAACGAGCCGGAACAGGCCGCCGCCGAGGCGCGGCTCGTCGTCACGGCGTCCGCCGACGTGGCCAGTGAGCGGGCCGCCGAGCGGTCGCGCGTCGTACTGCGCAGGCTGCGCGGCTTCGAGGACGTACCCGAGGTGCGCGGACTGCTCGACGAGCACGGTGGGCTGCTCGCCGGGTGATCAAAGGTGATCAGCGGGCGGCGAAGGGGCGGTCCGTGGGGACGATGTCGTGGCCCAGGGGGGTCAGGGAGATCGGGATCAGCTTGAAGTTGGCGATGCCCAGCGGGATGCCGATGATCGTCACGCACAGCAGGACGCCGGTGACGATGTGGGCGAGGGCGAGCCACCAGCCGGCGAGGACGAGCCACAGGACGTTGCCCACGCAGGAGGCGGCGCCCGCGTCGCGGCGGGGGACGGCGGTGCGGCCGAAGGGCCACAGGGCGAATCCGGCGATGCGGAACGAGGCGATTCCGAAGGGGATGCCGATGATGGTGATGCACAGCAGCAGTCCGGCGAGGACATAGCCGCACGCCATCCAGAAGCCGCTGAATACGAGCCAGATGATGTTCAGAATGGTCTTCACGATTGCTCCCCCGCCATTTTTTCGAGTCGTGCGATGCGTTCCCGCATGGGCGGGTGGGTGGAGAAGAGCCTGGCCATGCCGATCCCGCCCCCGAACGGGTTGGCGATCATCATATGGCTGGCGGTCTCCAGTCGCGGTTCCGGGGGCAGCGGCAGCTGCCGGGTGCCGTGTTCGAGCTTGCGCAGGGCGCTGGCGAGCGCCAGGGGGTCGCCGGTGAGCTGGGCGCCGGACGCGTCGGCCTCGTATTCGCGGGAGCGGCTGACGGCGAGCTGGATGATGGCGGCCGCGAGCGGGCCCAGGAACATGATCAGCAGCATGCCGACGAAGCCGGGGCCCTCGTCGTCGTCGGACCGGCCGATGGGGATCAGCCAGGCGAAGTTGACCAGGAACACCACCACGCTGGCGAGCGCGCCGGCGATGGAGGAGATGAGGATGTCGCGGTTGTAGACATGGCTCAGCTCATGGCCGATGACCCCGCGCAGCTCCCGCTCGTCGAGCAGGCGCAGGATGCCGTCGGTGCAGCAGACCGCCGCCTTGCGCGGGTTGCGGCCGGTCGCGAAGGCGTTGGGGGCCTCGGTCGGGGAGATGTAGAGCCGCGGCATGGGCTGGCGGGCCGTGGTCGACAGCTCGCGCACCATCCGGTACAGCCCCGGCGCCTCGAACTCGCTCACGGGACGCGCCCGCATGGCCCGCAGGGCGAGCTTGTCGCTGTTCCAGTAGGCGTACGCGTTCGTCCCCAGGGCGACGAAGACCGCGATGATCAGCCCCATGCGGCCGAAGAAGCTGCCGATGACGATGATGAGCGCCGACAGTCCCCCGAGGAGTACGGCGGTCTTCAGCCCGTTGTGCCGGCGGTGCACGGTACGCCCTCCCAATGATGCACAGGGGAACCCTTGACTGGTGTCTCCACCTTTCAGTGGACCGTCCCGAACTGGTCAACGCCAGGTGAGGGTCACTAGTTCCCTTGTGCACCCGTGTGCACCTCGGGCGCCGCTAGAGCAGGGCGCCCGAGGCGAACCGGAGGACGAGCTGGGGGGCGCCGGAGAGGGCGATGCCCAGGACGGCGGCGAGTCCTATGGCGGCCGTCAGGGGGGCGGTGGCCGCCACCGGGGTGACGGATGCCACGCCGGTGGCCTCCTCCGAGGGGGCCTGCGGTGCGCGGAAGAGGACCGCCGTCCACTGGAGGTAGTAGTAGAGGGCGATCACCACGTTCAGCGCCATCACGACGGCCAGCCAGCCCAGGCCCGCGTCGACGGCCGTGGAGAAGACGGTCACCTTGGCGAAGAGCCCGATGACGCCCGGCGGCAGCCCGGCCAGGCACAGCAGGAAGAAGCCGAGCGCGAGGGCGGCGGCCGGGCGGGCGGCGTACAGGCCGCGGTAGTCGGTGATGCGGCCGGTGGCGTGCGTACGGGCGACGAGGGCGACGACCGCGAAGGCGCCGAGGTTCACGGCCGCGTACATGAGGGCGTACGCGACGGTCGAGCCGATGGCGTGGGCCGCGTCCCCGCCCGGGCCCGCGTATCCGGCGGCCGCGATCGGGACCAGCAGATAGCCCGCCTGGCCGACGGAGGACCAGGCCAGCAGGCGTACGGCACTGTGCGCGCGCTCGGGGCGCTGGCGCAGCGCGGCGACGTTGCCCGCGGTCATGGTGAGGGCGGCGAGGACGGCGACGGCCGGGCCCCACACGTCGTCGTAACGCGGGAAGGCGACGACGGTCACCAGGATGAGGCCGGAGAAGCCGACCGCCTTGCCGACCACGGAGAGGTAGGCGGCCACCGGGATCGGCGCGCCCACATAGGTGTCGGGGACCCAGAAGTGGAAGGGCACGGCGGCGGTCTTGAAGGCGAAGCCGACCAGGGTGAGGACGACACCCGCCTGGGCGAGCGTGTCGAGCCGCGGGTCGACCTGGGCGAGCCCGTCGGCGATCCGGGTCAGGTGCAGGCTGCCGGTGGCGGCGTAGACGAAGCTGACGCCGAGCAGCATGACGGCGGTCGCGGTGACCGAGGAGAGGAAGAACTTGAGCGCGGCCTCGGAGGAGAGCCGGTCGCCGCGGCGCAGCCCGACGAGCGCGAAGGCGGGGAGGGAGGCCACCTCCAGGGCGACGACGAGGGTCGCGAGGTCGCGGGAGGCGGGCAGCAGGGCGGCGCCGGAGGCGGACGACAGCAGCAGGAACCAGAACTCGCCCGCGGGGAGCCGCAGGTCCTGGATGCCGCTGATGGACAGCAGCGCGGTGAGCAGCGCCCCGCCGAGCACCAGGAGCTGGATGACGAGGGTGAAGGTGTCGGCCGTGTAGCTGCACGCGGCGCCGCCACCGGAGCCGACGCAGAAGGTGGAGCGGTCTCCGTCCAGCAGGGGCAGCAGGCTGAGCCCGGCCAGGGCGAGGCCCGCTATCGCCAGCCAGCCCAGCAGGGGCTTCCTGCGCTCGGGCAGGAAGAGGTCGGCGACGAGGACGGCGAGACCGGCCACGGCGGCGATGGTGGGCGGCGCGACGGCGAGCCAGTCGACGGACTGGACGAGGCCCGCAGCGAGGTCAGAGGCGATCGGAGTCATCAGTTGCCTCCCGCGAGGAGCTGCTGCACGGCCGGGTCGGTGAGGCCGAGGAGGGCCGCGGGCCACAGTCCGGCGAGGACGGTGAGGGCCACCAGGGGGCTCCAGGCGGCGAATTCGTAGCCGTGGACGTCGGCCAGGGCGGGCCGGGCTGCGCCGTGTTCGGCCCCGGGTTCCACGGGGTGGTCGCCCATGCAGACGCGCCGTACGACGATGAGCATGTAGGCGGCGGTCAGCAGGGTGCCGAAACCGGCGAGCGCCATATAGGTGAGGTACGCCGGGCGGCTGAGCCCGTCGGCGGGTTCGAAGGCGCCGAACATGGCGAGCATCTCGCCCCAGAACCCGGCGAGTCCGGGCAGCCCCAGGGAGGCGACGGCGCCGAAGGCGAGCAGCCCGCCGAGGCGGGGCGCCCGGCCGTAGAGGGCGGCGCCGCTGACGCCCGAGAGCTGGTCCAGGTCGGTGGTGCCGGAGCGGTCCTTGAGCGCGCCGACCAGGAAGAAGAGCAGGCCGGTGATGAGGCCGTGGGCGATGTTGGCGAACAGCGCGCCGTTCACCCCGGTGGGGGTGAGGGTGGCGATGCCCAGCAGGACGAAGCCCATGTGGCCCACGGAGGAGTAGGCGATGAGCCGCTTGAGGTCGCCGCCCGCGCCGCTGCGTGCGAGGGCGAGGCAGGCGAGGGATCCGTAGATGATGCCGACGACGGCGAAGGCGGCCAGGTAGGGCGCGTAGGTGTGGGCGCCCTCGGGGACCATCGGCAGCACGATGCGGACCAGGCCGTACGTGCCCATCTTGAGCAGGACGCCCGCGAGGAGGACCGAGCCGACGGTGGGCGCGGCGGTGTGGGCGTCCGGCAGCCAGCTGTGCAGCGGCCACATCGGGGCCTTGACGGCGAGTCCGACGATGAGGGCGAGGGCGGCGATGAGCTGGGTGGTGTGGCTGAGCCCGGCTCCGTTGTCGGTGGCGAGTGCCACCATGTCGAAGGTGCCGCCCTTGACCCCGATGAGGAGGAGGCCGAGCAGCATGACGACGGAGCCGAGCAGCGTGTAGAGGATGAACCGCCAGGCGGCGCGCTCCCGTTCGGCGCCTCCCCACCGGTTGATGAGGAAGTACATCGGGATGAGCGTCATCTCGAACGCCAGGAAGAACAGGATCAGGTCGAGGACCGCGAAGCTGGCCAGGGTGCCGCATTCCAGGAGGAGCAGCAGCGAGACGAATGCCTTCGGGGAGCCCCCGGCAGGCATGTTCTTGTACGAGTAGAGGGCGCAGAGGAACGTCAGCAGCGCGGTCAGGACGAGCAGGGGCAGCGAGACGCCGTCCACGCCGAGGTGGATGCGGATGTCCAGCGCCGGGATCCAGCTGATGTCGGTCTGGGCCTGCATCGCGCCCGGGCGGCCGTGGTCGAAGCCCGCGGCGAGCGCGATGGCGGCGGCGAGCACGGCGCCGGTGACGGTGACGCCGTGGCGCAGCACGGCCTGCTCCGGGTCGCGACCCCGCAGGCCGGGCGGGGCCGGGAACAGGGCGGCGACGGAGCCGAGCAGGGGGAGCACGACGACGGCCGCGAGGAGGTATTGCAGGACGGTGTGGTTCACGGGTCAGGCTCCCGCTGCGACGAGGACGGCGGCCACGGCCAGGACGAGGGAGCCCGCGAGCAGCGCGCCGAGATAGGTCTGCACGTTGCCGGTCTGGGCGCGGCGGACGGCCGCGCCGAGCAGGCGGGGGGCGCCGGCCGCGCCGCGTACGTACGTCTCGACGACCTCGCGGTCGAGGAAGCGGACGAGGCCGGCGGCGGCGCGCACGGGGCGGACGAACAGGGCGCTGTAGACGGCGTCGAGGTGGAAACCGGCTGCCGCGTGGCGGTGGAGGGGGCCGAGGAGGAGGCGGCCGGGGTCGGCGGGGTCGGTGGCCCCGGCGATGGAGCCGTAGGCGGCCTCGTGGGTGGCGATGGCCTCGACCTCGGAGACGGCGTCGGCGGCGTCCGGGTGGGCGGCCACGGCGCCGAGCGGGACGCGGGCGGCCCGCGCCGAGGTGTGCCGCCAGGCGCCGTACATGACCAGCACGCCGATGAGGGCGGCGCCGGTGCCGAGGACGGAGGTGGTGAGGGTCGGGGTGAGGGTCTCACCGTCGAACCAGTCGGGGAGGGTGCCGTAGGACAAGCCGAGGGCGACCGTGGGGATGAAGAGCACCCACAGGACGGCGTTCAGGGCGACCGGCTGCCGGCCGTGGTCGGGGGCCTGCTCGCCCTTGCCGCGGAAGGCCAGCAGCCACAGCCGTCCGGCGTACGCGGCGGTGAGCAGGGCGGTGAGCAGCCCTGCCGCGAGCACGGTCCAGCCGACGCCCGTGGGGACGGCGGAGGTGTGGCCGGTGGCGGCGTGCTCGGCGGCGCCGAGGACGGCTTCCTTGGAGAAGAAGCCCGCGAACGGCGGGATGGCGGCGAGCGCGAGCAGCGCGACCGTGACGGTCCAGTAGGCATCGGGGATGCGCTTCGCGAGGCCGGTCATGCGGGACATGGCGGCGAGGGAGTTCGTCCCGGCCGCGTGGATGATCACGCCCGCGCCGAGGAAGAGGAGCGCCTTGAACGCGCCGTGGGAGATGAGGTGGAAGACGGCCGCGCCGCGGTCGTCGACGGCCAGCGCGCCAGTCATGTAGCCGAGCTGGCCGACGGTCGAGTAGGCGAGGACGCGCTTGATGTCGTCCTGGGCGAGCGCGGCGAGCGCCGAGCCGACCATGGTGATCGCCGCCATGACGGCCAGGACGGCGAGCGCGGCGGCGGAGGACGCGAAGACGGGCAGCAGCCGGGCGATGAAGTAGACACCGGCGGCGACCATGGTGGCGGCGTGGATCAGCGCCGACACCGGGGTGGGACCGGCCATCGCGTCCGGCAGCCAGGTGTGCAGCGGGAACTGGGCCGACTTGCCCGCGACCCCGGCCAGCAGCAGCAGCGCGATCAGGGTGGGGTGGTCCAGCGGGACGCCGGAGGTGGTGGCGGTGAGCCGGGCGTAGATCTCGCTGATGCGGAACGTGCCGGTGTCCCCGGCGAGCGCGAAGATGCCGATCAGGAACGGGACGTCGCCGAGCTTGGTGACGAGGAACGCCTTGAGGGAGGCGGACCGGGCGGCCGCGGTCTCCCAGTAGTGGCCGACCAGGAAGTACGAGCAGATGCCCATGATCTCCCAGCCGACGAGCAGCACGATCAGGTCGTCGGAGTAGACGACGAGGAGCATCGCGGCGGTGAAGAGGGAGACGAGGGCGGCGTACGAGGGGTAGCGGGGGTCGTCCCGCAGGTAGCCGGTCGAGTAGATCTGCACGCAGCACGCGACGACGCCGACGAGGACCGCGACCAGGGCGGCGAACCCGTCGATGTGCAGCGCGAGGTCGATCGGGACCGAGCCGGTGTCGGCGAGCCGGGTCGCGACGGTCAGCGGCGCCTTCCCGGCGCCCTCGCCGCCGCCCTGGCGTACGGCGACGAGGACGGCGAGAAGTGTCGCGGCGACGGTGGGCAGGATGGCGAGGGGGCGTACGAAGCCGGGGGCGCGGCGGCCCAGCAGCAGTCCCGCGGCGGCACCGAGGAAGGGCAGGAGCGGGACGAGAACGGCGGCGGTCGTGGTCGTCACGCGGTCTGCCTCCGGGCGCGAGTTCCCTGGTCGGCGCGGTCGTCAGGACCGTTGGCGGGGCCGTTGCCAGGGCCGTTGTCAGTGGCGGCTGCCATGCTGTCGTCCATGGGGTCCTGGCCGGTCGGCGGGGGGTCGGCCAGGTCCCGGAGCCGGTCGACGTCGGAGGTGCCCCGGTTGCGGTACACGAGGAGGACGATGGCGAGACCGATGCCGATCTCGGCGGCGGCGATGGCGATGGTGAACAGGGTCAGCGCCTGGCCCGCGTGCAGGGTGTCGCGGAGCCAGACGTCGAAGGCGACGAGGTTGAGGTTGACGGCGTTGAGCATCAGCTCGACCGACATCAGCACCAGGATCGCGTTGCGGCGGGCCAGCACGCCGTACAGACCGGTGCAGAAGAGGAGGACGGCCAGCACGGCCGGGTAGGCGAGGTGCATCAGCGCTTCTCCTCCTTCTTGCGGGACAGCACGATCGCGCCGACGAGCGCGGCGAGCAGTAGTACGGACAGCGCCTCGAACGGCAGCACCCAGTACCGGAAGAGGCTCTCACCGGAGACCGCGGTGGAGCCCTGCACACCCTTGTCCAGGTCGATCCAGGTGGCCCGGAAGGCGTCCACGACCACCCACACCAGCGCGGCCGCGGCGGCGACGGCCACCGCGAGCGCGGCCGGGCGGTTGCCCGAATCGGCGTCCGGGGAGCGGCCGATGGGCGCCTTGGTCAGCATCAGCCCGAAGAGGAGGAGGACGACGACGGAGCCGACGTAGATCAGCACCTGCACCCAGGCGATGAACTCCGCGGTGAGCAGCAGGTACTCCACGGCGAGCCCGCCGAGCGCCACCACCAGCCACAGCGCGGCGTGCACCAGCTGCTTGGTGGTGACGGTGACGACGGCCGCGCCGAACGTCGCGATGCCTGCGAGAAGGAAGGCGATCTCGACGCCGGTGGGCGACAGGAACCCGTGGCCGCTGGCGGCCAGCTGGACCGCGGTGCTCACGAGGCGGCCCCGTTCGTCCCGTCGGAACCGTTCGCGTCGGCGGCTTCCGCTGCCTTCGCCTCTTCGGCCGCCTTCGCTTCGGCCGCGGCGAGCTTCTCGGCGGCCTTGCGGGCGGCGCCGACCTCCTTCGGCTCCTCGGCGGCCGGGTCGAGCGCGGGCGGCGCGGGCACCGTCCACATCCATTCGCGGAGCTTGTCCCGCTCATGGGTGAGGTCGCGGATGTCCTCCTCCGCGTACTCGAACTCCGGCGACCAGAACAGCGCGTCGAAAGGGCACACCTCGATGCAGATACCGCAGTACATGCACAGGGCGAAGTCGATGGCGAACCGATCCAGCACATTGCGGCTGCGCTCGCGCCCGCCCGGCGCCGCCGGGGGCACCGTCTCCTTGTGCGAGTCGATGTAGATGCACCAGTCCGGGCACTCGCGCGCGCACAGCATGCAGACCGTGCAGTTCTCCTCGAACAGCCCGATCACCCCACGGGTGCGGGGCGGAAGTTCGGGCTGGGCGTCCGGATACTGCGCGGTGTGCGACCTGCGGGTCATCGTGCGCAGGGTGACGGCCAGGCCCTTGGCCAGGCCGGAACCGGGAATACCCATCAGGAGATCACCACCTTGACGACGCCGGTGAGGGCGATCTGGGCCAGCGAAAGCGGAATGAGGCAGGTCCAGGCGAGCTTCTGCAACTGGTCCTCGCGCAGCCGCGGGTAGCTCACCCGCAGCCAGATCACGACGAAGGCGAGGACGGCCGTCTTGAGCAGCGTCCACAGCCAGCCGAGGTCGCCTTCGAACGGACCGTGCCAGCCGCCGAGGAACAGGACGGTGGTCAGCCCGCACAGGATGACGATGCCCGCGTACTCGGCGAGCAGGAAGAGCGCGAAGCGCAGCCCGGTGTACTCGGTGTACGCACCGAAGATGATCTCGGAGTCGGCCACCGGGGCGTCGAACGGCGGCCGTTGCAGCTCGGCCAGCCCGGCGGTGAAGAACACCAGCCCGCCGACGATCTGCCACGGCACCCACCACCACTCGAACGCCTCGAGGATGCCGGGCAGCGACACCGTGCCCGCGGCCATCGCCACGGACGCGGCGGTGAGCAGCATCGGCAGCTCGTACGCCATGAGCTGGGCGGCGGTACGGAGGCCGCCGAGCAGCGAGAACTTATTGGCCGAGGCCCAGCCCGCCATCAGCGAGCCCAGCACGCCGACGCCCATCACCGCGAGCACGAAGAAGACGCCCGCGTCGATGACCTGCCCGACCGCGCCGCCCGGGCCGATCGGGATCGCGACCAGGACCAGCAGGTACGGCAGCAGCGCGACGGCGGGCGCGAGCTGGAAGATCCGCCGGTCGGCCCCGGCCGGAACCACATCCTCCTTCTGCGCGAACTTCACGCCGTCCGCGACCAGCTGGGCCCACCCGTGGAAGCCGCCCGCGTACATCGGCCCGAGGCGGCCCTGCATATGGGCCATGACCTTGTGCTCGGTCTGACCGACGAGCAGCGGGAGGACCAGGAACGCGACGAGGAGGATGAGCAGTCGCAGCGCGACGTCGAGGACGTCGTTCACGCGGTGCCTCCTGGTGGGCCGTCGGGGTGGGTCGTCTCGTCGTCACCGGGTTCGCCGGTGCCCGGTTTCGCGGCTCGGGGTTTGTCGGTGCCGGGTTTCGCGTCGTCCGGCTGCTCCGGGGCGTCGGATTCCGCGGCGCCGGATCGGCCGTCGTCCGCGCCCGGCTCGCGGCCGGACCCGGCCGCGTCCTGCGCGGGGGCCTCCGGCGCGGGGCCGGACTGCTCCGCGTCG